>NZ_JAUBOJ010000003.1:0-8881 GCF_036700185.1 Microcoleus sp. BM001215392
TCTGACATCTGCGGTTTCTGTATCGATCGAAGACTTATGCAATTCAAGTCTATTCATTACTCCAATCCTCTTCCTTTTAGGTAGAGGTCGCTTTCAAACTGTCACAGGTCAACCCTCAAGCGGTCAACTGTTGAAAAGTTTTGTTTTAAAGAAAATGCCGCAGCCTAAAAAACTGTATCAGCCGACTCCAGCAAATACCCGCCACCTAAAATTAATCAAATATGAGCAATTTCAATATGAAAATAGCGATCGTCAACGATACGCTAATAGCTGCTGAAGCCTTGCGGCGAGTTTTGGTAACAGTACCGGAGTATGAAATTGTTTGGATAGCTGGCGACGGGGCTGATGCTGTGTCCAAGTGCGCCCGCAATACCCCGGATTTGATTTTGATGGATTTGATCATGCCGGTGATGGATGGCGTTGAGGCGACGCGCCTGATTATGAAGCAGTCTCCCTGCGCGATTCTGGTGGTGACATCCTCGGTAACAGGTAATGCTAGCAAGGTTTTTGAAGCTATGGGATATGGAGCTTTGGATGCTATTAATACGCCGATTTTGGGGTTGATGGGCAATTCCCCAAGCGGCGGTATGGAATTGTTAAAAACTATTTCTAAAGTCGCTAGATTGATTGGCAAAACTAACTCGACTTCGATCTTTGGTAGCGCAACTCCCAAATGCTTGACTCCGCCGCTGCTAGCGATCGGCTCTTCGACTGGCGGGCCCCAAGCTTTGGCAACTCTGCTATCGGGTTTACCGCCAAATTTATCGGCTGCTGTGGCGATTGTCCAACACGTAGATGCTGAGTTTGCTCCTGGTTTGGCAGATTGGCTGAGTCAGAAAACTAATTTGTCGGTGAGTGTCGCAGTTGCCGATCGACCTATGGAAGTCGGTAAGGTGGTGATTGCCGCCACTAACGATCACTTAGTATTACAATCGAATTTAACACTTAAGTATACGAAGCAACCTTTAGACTATCCTTACCGTCCCTCAGTAGATACTTTTTTCCAGAGTGTCGCCGAGCACTGGCCGGGTAAAGGGGTGGCAGTGCTGTTAACCGGCATGGGCAAAGACGGCGCTAAAGGACTCAAAATTTTGCGATCGGCAGGCTGGCACACGATCGCCCAAGACCGCGCTAGTTCGGTAGTTTACGGGATGCCGAAAGCGGCGGCCGAGTTGAATGCGGCGGTGCAGGTTTTGTCGGTGGAGGCGATCGCCCCAGCCTGCATCAAATATTTAGTGTAGAAATTAAGACAGAGGTTTGGGCCATTGTGCTTAAGCTGTTAAGCACAATGGCCGGTGACGTGCGAGACCCTAGTTGAGGATCATCTATCTATGGGGTGGTATTTTGGGAGTTTGTCGATCGTGGTTGTATCTTGCAGAAGTCCGTAGTTTCGCGGATTTCTGCGGTGCGGGCACTGGGCAAATACACGCAGCCCAGAAGCTGCTGACCCAAAAATTGGCGATCCTAGCCCTTGCCATTCATATCAAGCGTGCTAGGCTGTGTAAAGATTTTGCAAAAATGAGCCGGTAATATTTTGCCAACCTGGTATTATCACCTGGTAAGCGTACTTAAATAACACCGGAGTCGTGATTGATATTTACCAAATTTTCAAGTAAAAGTTTTTATCCTCTCCAGACAATGACCATTGCCCGATCAAGTTATGAACTTAACTCACTCTCAGGCTATTGAATTAGATAGCATTCATACAGTAAATCAACTAGAAATCCCAGAATTCAACGGCAACGTGGTAAAGTTGAAGTTTCATGATAAGGGAAGCAATGGAAAAAAGGCAGTTACAGCCCGAGATAGCGCCATTGTCAATAACATCAACTTGGAGAAAAGCCTCCATTCTATTGACCTAAATTCAGCCTTAAATTCTAAAACAAAAAAAATATCCAGCTTGACCAAATACACTGTCGTAGTTTTACTGGTTGACGATCAGGAAATGATCGGCGAAGCAGTGCGCCGAATGCTGGCCAGTGAAAAAGATATTAAATTTTATTACTGTAACGATCCGGCTCAAGCGATTAATAAAGCCTTAGAGGTGAAGCCAACAGTCATTCTCCAAGATTTAGTAATGCCAGAAATAGATGGATTGCAGTTGCTGCGGTTTTTTCGAGCAAATTCGCTGACGCGAGACATTCCGATGATTGTCCTCTCCAGTAAAGAAGAGGCCGAACTCAAAGCGCAAGCATTTTCCTTGGGTGCTAACGACTATTTAGTAAAATTACCAAATGCTGTCGAACTCATAGCTAGAATCCGGTATCACTCCAAAGCTTATATGCACCTGTTGGAAAGGAATCTAGCCTATCAAACCATGCAGGATTATTTAGTAAAATTAGAGATAGAACAAAAAAAATCCCAGGAATTGCTGTTAAATATATTACCAGAGGCGATCGCCGAAAGATTAAAAAAAGAACAAGGGATAATCGCCGACGAATTTGCAGCAGTTAGTGTGATGTTTGCCGATATTGTGGGCTTCACCCAGTTGTCAGCATCAATCTCGCCGAAAGACTTAGTACATTTGCTAAACGATATATTTTCCAAGTTCGACGAGCTCGCCCAAAAGCACGGTTTAGAAAAAATTAAGACAATTGGCGACTCTTATATGGTAGTAGGCGGGCTGCCAAATCCGAGAGAAGATCACGGAGATGCGATCGCCGAAATGGCCCTAGATATGCAAGAAGCCATCACCACATACAGAGAAAAGCTCGGTATCAGTCTCAGCATCCGCATCGGCATTCATTCCGGGCCTGTCGTAGCCGGAATCATCGGCACTAAAAAGTTTATTTACGATTTGTGGGGAGATACGGTAAATACCGCTTCTCGGATGGAATCTCACGGTATCCCGGACGGAATTCAGATTACGGAAGCAACTTATTTACTCATAGAAGACAAGTATGAGTTTGAAAAACGCGGTTTAATCAGTGTTAAGGGTAAGGGACAAATGGCAGCTTATTTATTGAAAGGAAGATTGGAAGTTGATTTTTAATTGGGAATATTATATCCGTTCAATTATCAACCAGAAAAAGTGTTCGATCGTTCGGAATGCGAGCCCTCGGCTTTGGTACAGAGAGGACTCGCATTCCTCACTACGAACCTTGTAGATAATATTGTTCTGCTTCCGACCAATTTAGTTTAAGCAGCGAATCATCTCCACTTGAAAACTTGACACTCGGCTTAATTGGTTTCACACCCAAAGCGCCAATAATCTGTGCAGCTACAGCTTTCGCCAATAGCGGCGGTACAGAATTTCCGACTTGGCGAAAACCGTGCCATTTTGTGACGTGAAATCTAAACCAGTCAGGATAAGAATGCAGCCGCGCAGCTTCCCTGACTGTAATGCACCGAGGGGCGATCGGGTGAATTGGTCTTGGCGAAGTATAAGCGCCCCTCGCCCTGTCGGTTCCCGCCCTGAGAGTGTTACAAACTCCCTCGGGGTGAAGCTTGTAAAAACGGCTGATCGGCTCTTTTTCGCCGTAGGCTGCTGCTGCAAATCTTTCCATACATTCGACAGAATGTTTGGTGCGCCGGCTAGAAGAGAGGATTTGTCGATCGTACTGGCGATTGTAGGAATAATCATCATCAAAATCGTCGATCCCGCGCATGATACTTGCGTAATCATTGCTGCAATCTCCGTAGTCAGCCATTACCCAATCTCGATGCAGCAACTCGCTGTAGTTTTCCACTTCTGGCAAATCTCCAATCGCATCCCAAACTGTCGGGACAGCAGGTAAATTAACTTTTTTATAGCGTTTGGGAAGTTTCTTTTTCGGCAGAAAAGTAGTTGGCTGAGGGTATTTCGGCAGATCGTAGCCTTTTTTGCAACCAATCAGAAACAATCGTTTGCGAGCTTGTGGCACTCCGTAATGAGCGGCGTTGAGAACTTGATAGTTTTCTTCTACTTGATAGCCTGCTTCCAGAAAAGAGTTAATTAACATATTCAGCAGTTCTTTGTGTTCGCCTGCTACAATTCCTGGCACATTTTCCATCACAAAAAACTTGGGTTTTAACTCTAAAACCAAGCGCTGAAAGTGAAAAATTAAAGAATTTCGCGGATCGCCGACATCGCGCTTCCCCATCAGCGAGAATCCTTGACAGGGCGAACCGCTGATTACTACGTCGATTTCGCGTCTGCCGATCGCAGATTTTTTCCGAATTTCTGCTCCAGTGAGTTCTGAGACATCTTTGCACAATACAGAACACATCGGGAAATTGAACTCGTGGGTAGCGCAGTGGATGGGGTCAATTTCGACTGAAGCAAGTACATCAAAACCGGCTTGTTCAAAGCCCAGCGTCATGCCGCCTGCGCCTGCAAATAAATCAACAGCGATCGGTCGCTTTTTCCGATAGCTTGACATAATATCTTAATAGTAAAATTGCTTTAAGAAGCTCTATTTAATTTAACATTTTTGATTATTTCCGCAGCCGCGCGATCGCACACACCGACATCTCCCAGACTTTGGCGCATTTCCCGATAACCCGTCAAAGTTTGCTGGCGCCGATCGGCATTTTGCAGCAATTCCAGGGCGTGGAAAACAATATTTTCCGCAGTAGCTTCGTCTTGTAACAACTCCGGGACGATCCGCTTCATTTGCACCAAATTGGGCGGGGAGATAAAAGGAATCGACAATTTCAGCACGTGGCGAGCAATAATCGCCGTAATCGGACTGACGCGGTAGGCGACAACTTGCGGAACCCCTAGCAAAGCTAATTCCAAATTAACAGTACCAGATTTCGCGATCGCAAAGTCAGCCGCCGCCAAGATTTCCAGATTGTGATTTTCCAACAAAGTAGCCCGCAAACCGTAATTCTCGATCGCTGCTGCGATTTTGCCGAGAAAAGCCGCTTGAGAAACCGGAATCCAGAAATGAACCTCCGGCATTTTAGCTTGAATAATGCGAGCAGCCTCAAATATCACCGGCATCAGGTACTTGAGTTCTTGCTTTCTAGAAGCCGGAATTAGAGCCACAGACACCTGTTCCGGCTCAATTCCCAAAGTTTTGCGGGCAACTTCCCGGCTGGGTGCAGATTGCATTCTATCCACCAAAGGATGACCAACCCAACTCACATCAGCTCCTTTTTTTTGATAATAACGAGCTTCTTCGGGGAAAATCGCCAAAATGCGATCGGCAATATTGACAATCAATTCAGTATTCCGAGGAGAAATCGAGCAAACCCATTCTTGAGGTGCGATGTACCAAACCACAGGTAAATCCGGCAAACAGCGACGAACGTAACTACCAATACCCAGATTTGGAGTCAAATAATCAATCAATACAACCGCATCTGGACGGAAGTTTTTCAAGTATTCTTTAGCTTTTTCCTGAACTTTGATCGTCGGCCAAATATACGGCACAGATTCTATAATGCCCATAGAACCAATACCCACAGTATCGCCTAAAATAGTAGCCCCAGCTTGGGCCATCCGAGGACCACCCAATGCGGTTATTTCCAACTCCAAGCCACTGGCGACAGCATGACGTTTTAAGGCTGCGACTAACAAAGCTCCTTGCAAATCGCCTGAAACCTCCCCAGTGCTGATAAAAATTTTCATATTCTGAGTTTAAATAGGTGAGATTTGTTGTAGCAATTGTGTCACAGCATCATATTGATCTGGCATATTAGCACAGCGCAGCAGTAATTCTAAATCGAGTTCAGGGAGAAATGCACTCCGGGAAATTTGGTCGTAATTTTCATTTCTCAAGCAGTAGATAAATAACTGGTTATTTTGCCAAAACCAAACTTCCCGAACGCCCAATCTTTTGTAAAATTCTAGAGTGTCTATCCCGCCGCTAGTAATTACGACTTCAATCGCAATATCTGGGACTGTTTTCTGGGTTCCTATGTCATAGGAATCATCGGGTTCTTTTCTACCTCCCAACTCTCTGTTAGCCAGAGTCGGCCCGCCCTTCCTTGCCGTAAAATCGAATCCCGCTTGCTCTCATGTATGCCTCTAGCAGCATACAGAGAGTTTTTTTGATGATTTCGCGTTCCGGCGAGACAGTCCTAAGTTGCAGGATGCGATCGAGATATAAAAATTTTACACCGTCAATATCTTTAAACGCTGATTCTATCGCTTCAAGTTGCTCCCAGCTAACATCTGAGAACTTGATGCAGCCATCTTGTTCTGTTTCAGGAGATGTAGATTTGACTGAAGTATACACATTCATAGCGCAACAGTCGCTTAGTTAATAGCTTTAATTCTACATCATATCGAATTTGGCTTTAATACCCCTTAATTCTTGAGTCGGCGTCCGGCGGAAATGGTTTGTTTGTATAGTAGCGGTTTCAACCGCCGACTTTGATCTTTTTACCAGGAATCAAACCGCGCCGCCCTTTGGTTACAGACTGCTGCACAAATCTCCGCAAGTGCTGCAAATGGTGATTTTCCGGCAACAAATCCAACTGTTCCAAAGCTTCATTGAGAGTGTAGCCAGAATGGTACAAAATCCGAAAAGTTTTCTTTAAAACCAGCAAATCTTCTGGGGTTAAACCCGCGCGTTCGAGACCTATTTTGTTGATAGCTCGCACTCGCGAAGGATTCCCCTCGACTAGCATATAAGGAGGCACATCTCGATCGATCCTGCTCAAGCCACCAATCATAGACAAGCGGCCGATGTGGACAAACTGGTGAACACCCAAAACCCCGCTGAGTCTGGCTTGGGACTCAATTTTGACGTGTCCGGCTAGGGCTACGGCGTTAGCAATGATTACTCGATCGGCAATATCGCAATTATGACCCACATGAACGTAAGCCATCAACATATTATGATTGCCGAGCGTGGTGCTTTCCCCCGCTCCAGTAGCGCGGTTGATTGTCACATATTCCCGAATCACATTGTTGTCACCAATTGTTACCCTAGTGGGAGAACCCTCATATTTCAAATCTTGAGGTTCCAAACCAATCGCCGCACCAGGGAAAATTTGATTGCGAGCGCCTATTTCTGTTAGTCCGTCGATAATTGCATGGGCGCCAATCTTAGTCTCCGGCCCGATTTTCACTCTTTCCCCAATTACAGCATAAGCGCCCACTTCTACAGTCGAGTGAAGTTCAGCGCGGGGATGAATCACAGCAGTTGGGTGAATCAAAGTAAGCATTTTTCAGTTTTCAGTTTTCAGTTTTCAGTTTTCATACCAAATCAAGCTTAAATACCCCGTTTATTTCTTAGTCCGCGGAGGCGGACTTCGCTTGTGTAGTAGCGATTTCAATCGCCTAATCATCAAGGATTAACAAACCAGGATTTAGTATCAGTAGTTTCTTGTCAATTGTCAATTGTCAGTTTTCATCAGGAATAGAGAGAAATTCCCAAATAACACATAACAATCACAAATAACCAATAACTAATGCCCAATAACCAATTTAATCTACCATTGAAAACGTCAATTCTCCTTCACAAACTTTTTGTCCGTCCACTTCAGCTATCGCCTGCATTTTTCCGAATCGTCGGCGTTTTACCCACAGCAATTCTACAGTCATCAGCAACTGATCGCCCGGTACAACCGGACGGCGGAACTTGACTTTATCAATGCCGGTAAACATCCACAAGCCTTGCTCTATGTCAGGTAACTGAGCCAGAACAATACCACCAACTTGAGCCATCGCTTCGACAATTAATACTCCCGGCATAATCGGTCTTCCGGGAAAATGCCCTTGAAAATGCGGTTCGTTGAAAGTCACATTTTTAATTCCTACAGCCCTCTGCGACGGCACGTAATCAAGAATCTTGTCTACCAGTGCAAAAGGATAGCGGTGAGGCAATAATTGCTGAATTTCTTCGAGAGTAAAAGTAGATTTAACCACTGGAGAATCCTCACCGTTGTCGGTGGGAACGAATTCTGAATTAGCAGTATTGAGCGTGTTAACTTCTGTCAGCGTAGACATTGCTTGAAGACTTTTGAGTGTGGTAGAAACGCGACGGATCGCGTCAGGGGTTGGTGAATTGTAACTGTGACGAATGCTCGTACCTGTTCTAAATTGTCTGCTTCGCGACTCCAGCTTGGGAGTTCAGCGCTAAGGCAAGTTGGACGTGCAGGCTGTGACTGGCTTTGTAAGCCAAGTAGTGAGCTTTTGGCCAAGTTCCTAGCAGACTGAGGTCGCCTGCTAAGTCTAAGATTTTATGGCGCACAGGTTCGTTGGCAAATCTCAAGGGCGGGTTGAGCCAGCCGGAGCGATCGCAAACCAGGGCGTTCTCTAGGGTACCACCTTTGATCAAACCTGCTTGTCGCAATTGTTCAACTTGGCGAGCAAGTCCAAAAGTGCGGGCTGGGGCGATCGCGCTAGCAAAACTTTCGGCCTCTGGCGACCAACTGTACCATTGATTGCCGATCGCCTGTTCCTCAAAATCAATTCCGTAGCTAAACCGAGTGGACGCTGACGGTAAAGCCGCGGCAAAAGCATCGCCGTGACGCACCCACACAGGCTCAGTAACCACGAATGAGGGATGAGAGTCTTCCTGGCATTCTTGAGGAATTAAGCCGGTCTGGGCGATCGCCTCTACCCAAACCCGAGCCGAACCGTCCAGCAGCGGCACTTCCGGCCCATCAACCTCAATCCGAGCATTATCCGCTCCCATACCCACCAAAGCGGCTAAGAGATGCTCTACAGTACGAATTTGAGCACCTGTCACACCAGCCAGTTCAGTAGAAAGTGCAGTCTGACAAACCGCCTCAATTTTTGCCGGAATTATCGGAGCAGCGGGCAGGTCAGTTCTGACAAAATAGCGGCCTTCTCCAACCTCAGCGGGCAAGACTCGGACGCGAGTTTGTTCCCCGCTGTGCAAACCAATTCCTGATAGTTCAAATTCAGATTTTAGGGTGTTTTGAGTCATTGGTCATTGGTCATTGGTCATTGGTCATTGGTCATTGGTCATTGGTCATT
>NZ_JAUBOJ010000003.1:8981-59134 GCF_036700185.1 Microcoleus sp. BM001215392
GTCATTGGTCATTGGTCATTGGTCATTGGTCATTGGTCATTGGTCATTGGTCATTAGTCATCTTGCACCGATCGCGGATTGTGTGCCAGCCGAGTCGAGGAGAGCCGAAGCAAGTAGAAGTAGCTCTCGTCGAGGAGAGCCGAAGGTGGTGATTGGTCATCAGTTAAGCCTAAGGTGCGCAATTCCCGATTCCCGATTCCCAATTACCCTAACTAAATGACTGATGACAACTGTCAACGGTCAACTGACAACTGTCAACTGTAATTAGAATCGCTCACCAATCCCAAAGTGAATTTGATTGTTGCCGCTGTCGTTGATACCGTAATCGATGCGGATCGGGCCCAAGGGAGATTGAATCCGCACGCCGAGGCCGTAACCGTAACCGCTACCCGGCTTTTTCCGGATGCCTGCCGGGTCGCCCGGGACATCCTTGCCGGTGCCCAAGTCGGTGCCCGCATCCAAAAACAGGGCTCCGCCGATAAACGAAATAATCGGGAAACGGTACTCAACGCTGCCTTCTAGGAAGCTGCGGCCTGCTCCGACATCACCTTCGTTGTATCCCCGCACTGAGTTGGCGCCACCCAAGGCAAAAGCTTCGTAGGGAGGCAAATCACCGAATACGGTGCCGGCTTTAAAACTAAAGGCCAAGGTTTGGGGGCCGGGGGTAAAGTTGGTGTACTTGACTGGTAGGTAAAAGTTGTAACTGGCCCGCAGGCGGTTGAACAGGATGTTGCCGGAACCGACAGGAATTGATTGTTCCATGCCAAATCTGAGCAGGGAACCGCTAGTGGGGCGGACGGGGTCGTTGCGCCGATCGCGCACAGCACCTGCTTGCAGCGCTGTCAAGTCGTCGGTGCCAGAATTGCTAAAAGTTAACTGGTTGCCGAGTTCGTCCTCGGCTTCGCGCCTGCCTTTGCGATCGGTAGTTGAGACTCGTTGGTACTGCAAGCCGACTGAAGCTGTCCATTCAGAATCGGCAAAAGGATTGCGCGACAGGGGACGGGTAAAATTGATGCCGGCGCCGGTGCGGACGATGCGAGGTCGATCGCCATTTGGCAAAAAAACTTCCCGTTCGCCGCCGTCAAAAATCACGCTGATCGATCGCCTGCTAAAAGCGTTCACCGTATAAGAAGTGCGGTAAGGATCGCCCGCAATCCAAGGGTCAGTAAAACTCAGGTCAAACAGCGTTTGGCGTTCCCCGATTTGTACTTCAGCCCCCAATTTTTGGTTTCTACCGAACAAGTTTTGCTGCTGGTAACTCAGCGTACCGAACAAACCCGTTGCCGAACTCAAACCCGCACCTGCGGCCAGAGAACCAGTATTTTTTTCGATGACGTTGACAATTACCCTGGCCTTGCGGGGGTCAGTCGCTCCCGGTTCCAAGCCCAGGCGCACGTCTTCAAAAATCCCCAAACCAAATACCCGTCTCAAATCCCTTTCCGCCTTGGTGCGGTTAAAGATGTCTCCGGGCTTGAGTTGTACTTCGCGGGTGATGACATAGCGTCTGGTATTGCCTCCGATCGTCTGACCCGTCGCATCCGTGGCTTCTCCTTCCTTGTTCAGGAAACGGACATCAACCGATTCGATTTGGCCTTCTGCCACTACCAGGGTGACTGTGCCGTCATCTGCTACTTGGGGCGCATCAGTGATTTGACCCAAAACATAGCCGTTGTCTTGATACCAGGCATTAATTTTTTTCACTCCCTCCTCAAAGCGGCGGAGGTTGAGAATTTTGCCGTACTGATCGCGGAAGCTGTCGTCAATTACGCTTTGGGGCAGCACTTGCTGACCGGTGATTTTCACTCCCTGGAGCACCGGATTTGCCTGCACGATAAAAGTCACCCGCACGCCTAAGGGGGTGTCTTCCGGTACTGCGCGCACGTTTCTGAAAAAGCCCGTGGCAAAAATAGCATTGATATCTTGTTGCAGTTGGCTGCGGTTGGTCGTGCGTCCCGGTTGGGTGCTGATGACTCGGTAAATCTCGTTTTGCAGGTCTCCCGTCGCACCCGTAATAGTGACTTCGGCAACTAACACCTGCGGTTCTGCCGCCCCTGCTGGTGCCGGGGTTGGTCTCGGCTGCGGTGCTGCTGGGCCCGAGGGCAATGGGGGAACGCTGTTAGCTGGCGGTCTGGTGGGAGCCGGTCTGGTGGGAGCCGGTCTGGTGGGAGCCGGTCTGGTGGGAGCCGGTCTGGGGGTAACTTGGGCGTTTTGCGTGAGTTCTCCGGAGGCGTCCGGGGCCGGTCTGGGAGAAACTTGGAGGTTTTGCGCCCTGGGCCCTAATTCCTGCTGTTTGCGAGGCTCTATTGCAACCCAGGCGGGCGTTGCAGCGGCCCGCCTGGGGGGGAGGGGGCTGGCGAGTTGCGCGTCTGGCAGCACGTTTTGGATGCTAGAGGCGGGGGCTGGGTTGGAGGCTAGCTGAGATTCGAGTTGAACGGAGGCTGGCACAACCGGGGATGGCGGGTCTGTGACTCGGTTTGGGGGTTCGCGGTCGTCTTCTCCTCTACCGGGGGCGACCGCGATTGTTAGAGCTTCGGCTTTGCTGTTTTTAGCTGCTTTGCGATTTTGAGGAGAATTTGGGGTTAATTCTAGAATGGGACGATCGGGTAATTCGATCGACGGGGCGGGGGGAACGGCGGCCGCAGTCCCCTCTGTTGATTCAGAGTAGGATGTTTGACCACTGGCCGAATTTGATAGTCCGAAGGTTGCTGAGACAGTAAAAACTGCCACCAATACAGCAGATAAGCGCATTTTTGTTCACTCTTTTGGGCAATCGACACACACCACATTATTCGTCATTAGTCCTGCCGTCATTAGTCATTAAGTCCGTTGAATTTCGCGCTGACCGCTAATTGATGACTGTTGACCGCTGATTGCTGACATCGAAGTTTGACATACCTCAGGCCTAAAGGCATGAGGATTCTTTCATCACAGGGAGCGTTATCACTTTACCCCAAATTTTTGGTAGCGCATTTCAAGCCTCTATACTTTCTGAGCTAGAACCCGTTGCAGAACTTGTTGGTAAGCGGTTTCTACCGATCCCAAGTCGCGGCGGAATCGGTCTTTGTCCATCACGCGGGCGTCGGGGTCGGTTTCGGCGTTGTCCCAGAGGCGACAAGTGTCGGGACTGATTTCGTCTGCCAGAATCAGATTTTGATGTTGGTCGATGCCGAATTCTAGTTTGAAGTCTACCAGGGTGATGCCGCACTGGGTGAAAAATTCTTTGAGTATTTCGTTGATTTCGCGGGCGGCGATTTCTAGTTGGTCTACTTGTTCTGCGGTGGCTAGCTGCATTAACATCAGCCTGCCTTTTGTCAGCAGTGGGTCTCCCAAATCGTCGTTTTTGTAATAAAACTCCACCAGCGGCGGATTGATAATTGTACCGAGGGCGAGTCCGGTTTGCTTGCAAAGACTGCCGGCGGCAATGTTTCTGACGACGACTTCTAAGGGCAATATCCGGACGCGGCAGACTCGCATTTGATTGGGGGCGGGCGTGTCGATGAAGTGGGTGGGAATCCCTTTGGCTTCTAGCATCCGAAACAGGTGGGCTGATATGGCATTGTTGATTTCGCCTTTGCCGGCGATGCTGCCGCGTTTCTGGGCGTTAAAGGCGGTGGCGTCGTCCTTGAAGTGGGTCAGCAAAATTTCGCCCTCTTCGGTGGAGTAGAGGATTTTGGCTTTGCCTTCGTAGAGTTTGCGATCGGCTGACATGGCAATTAATAATTTAGATCAGTTTGAGATTTTACTGTAGCTCGATCGGACATTATACCATTCAAGCTTTTTAATCTCTAAAAAAATAATCTGCAATCGCGGATTCTGTATGGGTTTCGAGCTATCCTAGCAAACTTGGATTATTTTTTTGAACAGGTGTTATTTCCCAGTTATTGACGAGTTATCGGCCGCTCATACCCCCCCTTTCGAGTATGCCCCTAGATATATACTGCGATCGGCTGAGGCATAAATGATTCTTGACACAGCACAATAGAGTTAGACCTGCTGGGTTCGCGATCGGTGTTCAATCAAGCTCACCACACAGACTGGCGGTTAAAAAACATCTATAAAATGGCTGATTTATGGAAGACAAAAAAATTCATATCCTCTTGGTAGAAGATGATGAGGTGGATGTGATGAACGTCCAGCGAGCGTTCAAAAAAAATAACATCGTTAATCCCCTCTACATGGCTGCAAACGGATTAGAAGCTCTGGCTATATTGCGTGGAAAAAGTAAAATAGAGCCTGAAATGCCTCAAGCGCGCCGGTTGATTTTGCTAGACTTGAATATGCCCAGAATGAATGGGATCGAGTTTCTGCGAGAATTGCGGCTAGATGAAAGTTTGAGGTCTATTCCGGTGATCGTACTTACAACTTCTAATGAAGACAGAGATAAGGTAGAAGCTTATAATTTAAATGTAGCCGGTTATATTCTCAAGCCAGTTACTTTTTCTAATTTTGTAGAAGTTATGGCTACTCTCAACAGATACTGGATGCTGAGCGAAATTCCCTAAATGAGGGAAGATATAACCAAAAAAATTTTAAGGTTACTGTTGTAATTTATCGGCGGTTTATAGCTGGCAATTTCTTTTTGAATGACCCAAATTTGGCAGACAAATCAACAATTCGGTTGTTATGGACAAACTTACTAAAATTTTGATCGTTGATGACGATGAAGTAGATCGGATGGCGGTCAAGCGCGCGTTAAAATCCGCTGGGGTTTCGGTAGAAGTTATAGAAGCAGAAGACTGCGCTGATGCCCTGGCAAAACTATCTGTTACCCAAAAATTTACCCCGGGAGCACAACTCTCAAAACAAGATAAATCTCAAGATTTGAGCGAGGTTGACGGGCCGGAAAATTCGCTGGTATTAAATCAGATATTTGATTGCAAATTTGACTGTGTATTTCTAGACTACCGCTTGCCGGACGGAGACGGACTGACTTTGGTGCGAAATGTGCGGCAAGCCGGGATCAAAGTTCCCTTAATTGTTCTGACAGGTCAAGGTGACGAACAAATTGCTGTGGAATTAATGAAGGCGGGAGCTTCTGATTATATAGCCAAAAATAAGCTGTCCTCGGAGAGTTTGTCCCGGAGTTTGTTCAATGCCCTTCGCGTTTACCGTGCCGAAAGTCAGGCGTTTCAGACCAGCCAACAACTTAGGGAAAGCGAGGAACGCTACAGGTTAGTTTTAGAGGGAGTTAATGACGGAATTTGGGATTGGGATTTAAGTAAAGATGAGGTTTATTGGAACGATCGCCTTTTGGAAATTATCGGTTTGCCGCGACAGCAATTTGGCAGCACTATGGATGCTCTGTACAACCGCTTGCACCCAGATGACAAGGACAGTATCATCCGGGCGATCGCCAGTCACCTCGATCGAGAAATCGACTACAATGTAGAATTCCGCCTGCTGCACTCATCCGGTGCTTACCGCTACTGCACTTCCCAGGGCAAAGCTCAGCGAAACGCCCAAGGACAAGCGGTGCGGATGGCCGGCATGATTAGCGATATTACTGAACGCAAACAGGCGGAAGATGCCTTAGAAAGAGAACGGCAGCAACTGAAACAAATTGTTACCTGCGTGCCCGTAGCCATGGCAATGTTCGATACAGAAATGCGATATGTAGCCAACTCCCACAAATGGCTGACTCAATTTAATTTGGAGTGGCAGTCCCTGACCAACCTCAGTCATTACGAATTGTTTCCAGATACGCCGAATCGCTGGAAAATGATGTATCAAAAGGTGTTAAAGGGTGAAGTCATTTCTGTGAGCGAAGATGCTTGGCAACGAGCAGACGGCTCTGTTTTATTTTTGCGCTGGGCAGCTCACCCTTGGTACAATCCTGAGGGGAAAGTGGCGGGAATTGTGATGGTGGCAGACAAAATTAATGAGTTGGTGGAAGCGAGGGAAACTGCGCTGAAAGCCAGCCAGGTTAAGTCGCAATTTTTAGCGAACATGAGTCACGAAATTCGCACTCCGATGAATGGGGTTTTGGGGATGGCTCAATTGTTGCTGCGCGCTCCTTTGGAACCAAAACAGCGCGAGTGCGCTCAGACTATTTACCGCAGTGCCGAACATTTGCTAATCGTGATTAATGATATTCTCGATTTTTCTAAAATTGAAGCGGGAGAAATGCGGCTGGAAAAGGCAAATTTTGATTTGGATACTTGCCTAGAATCTGTGATAGAAATGGTGGCGCCTTTGGCCGAGGAAAAAAATCTAGAATTGGATTTTTTAATTGACAGTTCGGTACCGAAAGACTTGGTGGGCGACTCTAGCAGGTTGAAACAAATTTTGCTGAATTTGACTGGTAATGCGATCAAATTTACCGATCGCGGTCAAGTTTTAGTTCACGTGACCGTGAAACGGGGCAACCGATTGGCAGACGGCAGACAAGGAGAAAGTTTGCTATTTTCGGTGCGCGATACAGGTATTGGAATTTCACCGGAAGGGCAGACAAAACTGTTCCAATCTTTTTCTCAGGTAGACGATTCTCCAACTAGGGCTTACGGCGGCACTGGTTTGGGTTTGGCTATTTGCAAGCAGTTAGTTGAGATGATGGGAGGTTCGATTGGGGTGCGCAGTCTTGTTGATAGCGGTTCGACTTTTTGGTTTGCTGTACCTTTAGAAAAACAGTTGCAAGTTGAGCCGAAATCGCCGGAAATAGCGGGAAAGAAGCTATTAGTCGTGTCGGGAAGCGCTTTGAAGAGGGCGGCGGTACGATCGCTCGCTCAAAGTTGGGGCGCCCGCTGCTACGAAGCAGAAACTGTGGCTGCTGCTTTGACTTGGTTGCAAAATGCCGCAATTGGCATTTCGAGCCATTCCGAGTACAAGGAAAAATCCTGCGATGCGGTGCTGGTAGATTTGCAAATCCCGGATTTGGATGCTGGGGAATTTGCCAGAAAAGTGCGATCGACCTTGAGAGTTGGCTCCTTAATCGTCATGACTCCTTTGCGCGAACAGCCGAAAGCTGAAGCCCTTTGTTCTCAAGGTTTTAGCAGCTATTTAATCGAGCCTGTACGCCCGCACCGCCTGCACGAAGCTTTGCTGGCGGCGGTTAAGGGAACCGGAGATGTCGGCAGCTTCGATGCTGCAAATAATGGCAAATTACCAGCAGTTAATTCTCAATATGTTACTTCCCATTCGCCATCGTTAAAAATTTTGCTGGCGGAAGATCACCCGATCAACCAACAAGTGATTGTCGAACAGTTGGCAGTTTTAGGGTATGATGCTGACTGCGCCACCAACGGTCAAGAAGCCCTAGACTTGCTAGACCAAAAAAGCTACGATCTAGTGCTGATGGACTGTCAAATGCCCGTACTTGATGGTTACGAAACGGCGCAAAAGTTGAGAAAAATCGAAACAGGCGATCGGCATACTTTTGTAATTGCTTTAACAGCTCACGCTATGCCGGGGGAACGAGAAAAGTGTCTGGCGGCAGGAATGGACGATTATCTCAGCAAACCTGTCGATTTAGATGCTTTGGCGGCGGCGCTGAAAAAGTATGAAGCCAAAATTTTTTATTTAAAAAATAAGTACGGAGTGAAAAGTATTAATTTGGAAAACAACGATCGCAATTCTCAGTTAGCAACAAATCATACAGAAGCTCTGGAAAAAGCCCCTGTTGTGGCGGAGCCAGCAGCAAGATCGATCGCCCTTAAAACTTGGGAACACGGAGACTGCGACGGACTGTTCGACAAGAACAGATTGGAGCAACTCGGACGAGTTAATGTTAAATTGCCGGAGCGACTCTTGCAAGCATTCGTAGGAAACGCGCAAGCTGATGTGGATGCCGCTAAAATAGCAGCCGAAGCTCGAGATTGGCAAGCTGTCGAATATCAGGCTCACCGTCTCAAGGGAACCTCGGCAAATGTGGGGGTTGCTGAGATGTCGCAGTTAGCGGCACAATTAGAGCATCAAGCGCGAGGATTTCAATCTAAAACATCAGCTTCGGGATTGTCAACTATTGAGGGGGTAGAGAATATATTAGTGAGTTTGTCCAGTCATTTAGCCCGAGTTCAAAAATTTGTAGAAACTCGAATGTTTGGTTAATATTTAATTTTTTAGATGCGTCGGCGATTATAGTCACAGATTAAAATCGCCCCTATACCAAAGATGTCCGAGCGAGCGAGGGACTCAAGAAAATAAGGTAATTTTAACTGCACCGTCTAATTATCTTCAACCCACGGAGGCACGTGCAAGTCTGTACAGACGCGGTTGAAACCGCGGGCGTCTTCTTCGATCTCAAGTTAGTTATTGTAGTTATTGTAGGGCGCGTCAGGGCGGATTTTTTTGACAAGAGACGAAGAATATTCTCCCAGACGCACCCTACGGCTCTGTGTCCTATGTATTATCTGCGGTTACTTTAAAAAGTCGATTAGTTTAGCCATGACTGACGATACCGATACAAAAACTATTTCACATAGCGAACCATTAGAAAATAATGGAGAAATTGTAACGCCTTTGATGGCTTTTAGTCGGGAAGTTTGGCTGTATGAAAATAATGCTATGGCTGGGGAAACTTCTGTAAATGCTGTGCCGTGTCCGCCCGATGAAATCAATAATCTTTCTGTGGACACTCTGGTGGAAAAAGTAGCTAAATGCTGTGTAAAAAGCGAAGCGGGAAAAAAATTACCGATCGCTTTTTACGTTCACATTTCCGCTTTACCAACACTCAATCCTATCCTGGGAATCTACGAAAATTGTGCGAGACGCTATCTCGAAAATATTGAGGAAGCAACTTTAGTTAAATTTTCGCTCCAGCAACCTAAAATCTCTTATCTTTTTTATCCAGATTTCGACACAGACGCTCACCCTGCTTTGCAAACTAGCATCCAAATTAATCTGGAAACGGGGGAAGCTAAATATTTTGATTACAGCCACAGCCAAAATCCCCCAGTTTTGCACCGCAAAGAAACTTTTGTGACACCGGATTATCCCCATTACGAAAAGTTTGCTCGACTCACTCACTCCGAGGAAAAGTGGGGACTGCTTGACAATACTAGCGTCATCGGAACTCGTGACGGTTGGCTCAAATATTTGGGATATTGCGGTGTGGAAATCCAAGATCATGCTGTTGTCGAGCGTTTGAAACAGGAGAATAGCGAGTTATCAATTCCCAAGATTGAGCGGCACAAAGCTGCGATGGTGCGCAACTCTATTTCTAAACCTGTGCGCCTGGTTTGGGAATCGGATTTGTTTGTTGATGGGATGACTTTTTTTGATTACGGTTGCGGTTACGGTGGGGATGTTAAATGTATTGCCCAAGAGGGTTATGTTGCTGCGGGTTGGGACCCGTATTATCAGCCGGATACTCCCAGAAATTGTGCGGATATTGTGAATATTGGTTATGTAATTAATGTGATTGAATCTTTGGCGGAACGCCGGGAAGCTTTGCTAAATGCTTGGGAATTAACTAAGAATTTATTGGTGGTGGCGGCTCAGGTTTTGATTGATGATGGCGATAGAGGTCAAATTGCTTATGGGGATGGAGTGATTACTTCTCGGAATACTTTTCAGAAGTATTACGAACAGGAAGAGTTGAAGGTTTATATTGACCAAGTTTTGAATGTTGATGCGATTCCTGTGGCTTTGGGAATCTATTTTGTGTTTCGGGATGCGGCCTGCGGTGAGAGTTTTCGGGCTTCTCGGTTTCGATCGCACTTAGCGACTCCCAGAGTGCGATCGCAAGTCAAGCGTTTTGAGGATTATCAGGAAATGTTAGCACCTTTGATGGCTTTTGTGAGCGATCGCGGCCGCCTTCCTGTCAAAGGCGAATTAGCTGAAGAATCGCCAATTAAGGAGGAATTTCACAGTTTCAATCGCGCTTGGAGGGTGATTTTGCAAGCAACGGATGCGGATGATTGGGAGACAATCGCCGACAAGCGCCGCCAGGATTTGCTAGTATATCTCGCTCTCAACGGTTTGGGCGATCGACCTTCGATGCGGCGGCTTCCGGCTCAAATCCGCAATGACATCAAGGGTTTGTTTGACAGTTATCACAGGGCTTGCACTTTGGCAGATTTAATGCTGTACAGCCTGAGCAAACCGGATATTGTGGCGGACTGTTGCGAGGATAGTGCGATCGGCTACAAACAGCACGGTTCCCTTTCAGTTCATGCCTCATTTTTAGAAGAACTCGACCCTTTGCTGCGCCTCTACGAAGGCTGCGCCAACCGCACAATAGGCAGGCTAGACGGCGCGACAATCATCAAATTTCATGCTCGCAAACCTCAGATTTCCTATTTATTTTATCCCGATTTTGACACTAATCCGCATCCAGCCCTGCACAAGGCTATGCACATACATTTGGGCGACCTTTCTGTCAGCTATCAAGATTATTCCGATTCGTACAACCCGCCGCTTTTGGTGAGAAAAGAAACTTTTGTGACGCCGAGTTATCCTCATTACGAAAAGTTTGCCAAACTCACCCGCCAAGAGGAAAAGTTAGGGATTCTTGATAATAGTGCAGTTAGGAAGTATCGGGAATGGGTGCAGTGTTTGGAGGACAATTGCGTTAAAATCAAGGGTCATAAGTTGTTTTGGCGATCGAATGCTGACCCGAAAAAGTTGAAAATCCTGCAAAAAGCTGCGTCGGAACGTCGCCACAAAAAGATTGAGGTTAATGCAGGAAAGATTGAAGGAACCGCAGAGGGCGCAGAGAGCACAGAGGAGGGAAAAAAGGTTCAGATTGAAGCAGTTGAGAGTGGTACTGTTACGATTGAGACATTTAATTAGAGCGGGGCGATCGAGTAAGGCTTGGTCTAAGACTCAGGTAAACAAGAGAGGATTTCGGTGATGTTTAGTCACGTGACAGTAGGATGCCGGGACATTGAGAAGGCTGTGGCCTTCTATGACGCGATACTTGGTCCAGTTGATTTGAAGCGACGTGTCGTCACGCCCGACGGTGGTCCTCCGGTGGCGTGTTGGGTTGAACCAGATCGTACATTGCCGAGGTTCTACGTTTATATGCCGTTTAACCAGAAGCCCGCAACAGCAGGTAACGGCAGCATGGTCGCGTTCTCCGCCCCTTCCATTGCAGCGGTTGACGCAGCCTATGCCGCAGGCATTGATGCAGGTGGCACGGATGAAGGAGCCCCCGGCCCACGATCTCACTACGGTATTGGCTACTACGGCGCATATCTCCGCGATCCTGACGGCAACAAGGTTCACGTCGTCTATCGTGGGGATTTGCTCTAATAACGAAAGTCACTGTCTTATGAATGCAGACACTATGAACAATATCTGTATGACGGTATTCTGTGGTCATTGGTAGCGCAACCACAGGTGACAAGTGTTTTCGTCCTGGTAATATATAAAAATGTGCATACTATAATTGAGATGGCTTATCAATGGAATCGAGAGAAAGCAGCAGCCAATCTTCATAAACACGGTATCGACTTTGCTGATGCAGTATCGGTTTTCTCAGATGATCTGGCAATTACAATTCCAGATGAGCGTTTTGATGAAGAACGATTCGTCACGATTGGCATGGATGGCTTTGCCAGGGTTTTGGTTGTTGTTTACACATTGCGGGGTGATGAAATTCGACTTATTTCTGCCCGCAAAGCGACTAGGCAAGAGCGACAGCAGTACGAGGAGGAATAGTCATGGAAACAGAGTATGATTTTAGTCAGGGTAAGCGAAAGGCGATCGATCCAACATTACCTGGGAAAACTCGGATCGCAATCTGGTTAGATGATGAGGTTTTAGCGTGGTTTCGCGAACAAGTTCATTTAGCAGATGGAGGGAATTACCAAGCCTTGATTAATCAAGCGTTGCGTCAATATATCCAGCAGAGTTCTGAGCCTTTGGAAGAAACTTTGCGAAGAGTTGTACGAGAAGAACTTCAGCGTATTGAAAAGTGAAGTGCTTGCAGAGGGCTAACACGACACGGTATCTCCAGGGCGAAAGTCACTGTCTTATGAACGCAGACGCTATGAACAATACCTCAAAAACCGACTGGGCTAGAATCGACGCAATCAGCGATGAAGAGCTCGATACTTCCGATATTCCACCACTATCGGAGGAGTTCTTTACTAGAGCGCAATTACGAATGCCTCAGTCGGCTATTACTATGCCAGTTCAAGTCGATCCTGAAACATTTGCTTGGTTTCAAGCACAAGGAGAAAGTGCAGGGGCAGCAAATGTCTGTAGCACTTAGGATTTATGCAGATGCACACAAAACCTATCCTGCATTCGTACCAAAGCCAGCATAGTGAGAGCAGTACGAGCAAGAATAGTCATGGAAATGGAAGAATACTTAAAAGTGAGTGAAGTTATTGATTGGCAACATCCCGAAATCATGGAATGTGCTAAACAAATCGCATCGAGACATGAGACACCAAGTGCGATCGCCCAAGCGTGTTTTGAGTGGGTTCGAGATCAAATTCATCACAGTTATGACTATCAAATGAGTCCTGTTACCTGTCGAGCTTCCGATGTTCTTCAACACAAAACAGGTTATTGTTATGCGAAAAGTCACTTGTTAGCAGCGTTACTAAGAGCAAATGAAATTCCAGCAGGTCTTTGTTACCAGCGGTTGAGTATTGACGGTAAAGGTGCGCCCTACTGTTTGCATGGGTTGAATGCTATCCATTTGCCTGCAATTGGTTGGTATCGGGTTGATGCCAGAGGTAATAAAGAAGCAGTCAACGCTCAATTCACTCCACCTCAAGAACAGTTAGCGTTTAAGATTCAGTTTCCAGAAGAGGCAGATTTTCCAGCCATATTATCAGAGCCGCTTCCAGTGGTTATAGAAGCATTGCAAGGACAGAATACATGGGATGATATGCTTCGCAATCTCCCAGACATTTCGTTCGAGTTCATGAAGAGTTATGGTTTGTGGTGATACACGATTATGATAAACATCACATACGCTACTCGAATCATCCTTTTTCTTCTGGTCGGCCTCGGCGGAGCGGGACTCACAATCCAGATGGCTTGGAATGCGCGTTTGCGATCGTCAACTGGCTCTCCGGTTCTCACTACGATGATCTCAGTGTTCGTAACTCTGCTTTCACTCGCTCTAGTTTGGGCCAGCGGAGCGACTAATCGCGGCTCCATCCCCGCATTTAATTCTCTTCCACAATGGGCCTGGTTCGGTGGGGTTTTGGCGGCATACTATCTTGTTGCGTCATTGATCGCAATCCCGAAATTAGGTGTGACGGTCGTTTTTTCATTGGTGATTTGTGGACAGATGATTGCAGCACTCGTCTTGGATTCTACTGGCGCATTTGGTGTTACTCAAATTTCCCTCAGCGCGTCTCGTGTCTTGGGAACTGCATTATTGCTGATTGGAGTAATCCTGATTCAAAAACAGTGAGAACGGCTAATTTAGAAGTGTCGAGTTAGTTAGTCCTGCGGCAAATATTCCATCGCCAGAATTGCAAGCTGTACTTGATACCAAACAAATCAAGCTAAGTATTGGAGAAGATTATTGCATCCAGCTTGGGTTTGATGGAGAAGTACAGGGGAAAGAGATAGATTTGCGAGCGGGATTACCACTGATTTTAAGTTCGTAGTAGATTTTAATTAAAACTCTGATTATTAGAGCATATTCCAGGTTCATAAAGTACAGTATAAACCTTAATTGTGTGGTTTTTGGTAGGGTGCGTCGCTTCCTATATCTGCAATTTTTATCCCAGATATAAGAAGCGACGCACCTTACTTGTAGCGCCAGATTATCTGTACCACATATACATGGAATATGCTGTAATTAAGCAAACTTAATCTTCAAATAATCATCCTCCATCTTCGCCCCCGAAGGTTGCAGTGCAGCTAAAGCTTGCGGCAAAACCATATTGCGGCGGTGATTCCCAATCCGAACATTTAACTCATCTCCAGTTTTAGTCAACTGAATCTGATCCTTAGCAATTCCCGGCAAATACAGTTCTAAAACATATTGATTGTTGTCCTGAACAATCCTAATCGTATTTTCTGTGTAATAAACCTTGCTGGGATCTTCATCTTTATAAAGCGTTTCTTTCAAGCGCTCCAAAGCTGGTAAACCACACATTTCCTCGGAATAAAGCGGCACTTCCTTCACTGGTAGCGGCCGGAAATTTTCGTGAATTTCCTGACGATACTGTTCCTGGCTTTCTTTCCAACGCTTGAAAAAGGGATCGGTTACTTCTTCGGGAATAATCCGATTGGCTACGATTAAATCTGTGGCAACATTGTACAAACTCAAATAAGCGTGGGCGCGCAAAGACTCTTTAATTACCATTTTTTCGGGATTAGTAATTAACCTGACCGAAGTCACAGTATTATCAGTTAAAATCTTTTCCAAAGCTTCGATTTGTTCGTAAAATTCATAAGGTGCATCCATCACCTCTTTGTTCGGCAAAGAAAAGCCCGCAATTGGTCTAAAAATCGGTTCAACTAAAGGTCTGAGGGCGGCTGATATGCCTTGCAATGGCTTGTAAAATTTTCTCATGTACCAGCCGCCAACTTCTGGCAAACTTAGGAGCCGCAATGCTGTGCCGGTGGGAGCAGAATCGATAATTAAAACATCATAGATTCCCTCGTCGTAATGCCGCTTCATCCGCACCAAACCAAAGATTTCGTCCATTCCCGGCAAAATGGCTAGTTCTTCAGCTTGTACGCCCTCAAGTCCCTGCGCTCTCAAAACCTCACTAATGTAGCGTTTGACAGCTCCCCAGTTGCCTTCTAATTCCCTGAGAGCGTCTAATTCTGCTCCCCACAAATTCGGTTTTACGAGTCGGGGATCGTGTCCGAGTTCCATGTCGAAGCTGTCGGCCAAGGAGTGGGCGGGATCTGTACTCAGCACTAGGGTTTTGTATCCCAATTCGGCGCATCGCAGCCCTGTGGCGGCGGCTACGGAGGTTTTACCCACCCCGCCTTTTCCGGTCATTAATATTAAGCGCATTGATTGTTTAGCTCGTTTGAAAGTTCTTTACTCCTATATTGTAACGTTATGTAACGGAGATTAATTTAGTGGGGGAATCAATTTGGGCGATCGCGCCTAGTAGAAAGCTGATTTCCTGTGAAGCACTAAATTGGTGCGATGTCAATAGATGAGTTGAGTTAAAAGGGCGATCGCATTGTAGCTATAGTTAAAAAATCAGTGAGTGCAATTGTCTTTGGTTTATCCTAGGCTAATTCAGAGATAATTTTCGCTTAGAAACAACGCAATCTTGCAAATAAAAATTAATTAGTTCCTGAGAAGATATACCTTTTTCTTCAGCCATCGTTTCAAAATATTCAATCACATCAATTCCTAGAGAAATCGTGATCTGTTTTTTTAACTGTTTGGCAAAAGGATTAGGTCTTTTTTTCATTTTTGAAAGATCGTATTCTGGTTCCATTGTTTTATCTCCTATATTCTTTACTTTCATTTTTAGTAGGTTTTCTTGCAGATATAATTCTAATGATAGAATCTTCTTATCGAAAACAATGAACTACAAGTAATATTCTCATCTTAGAGCTTATACCCAGAAGTAAAAAACGTTCTTCTTCTTGGGAGTGATCTTCGTCCCAAAATTGAAGGGCATAATCATCAAAGAAAACTGATTCAGCTTCTTCAAAAGAAATGCCATGCTTTTGTTGATTAATTTTATTTTTTTGCTCATCCCACTGAAAGGTTATTTTATTCATTCTGCCAAAAGGTCATTCAATCTTTATCCTTAGTCATTAAATCATCTTTGGGGATTTTGACAATAGCCATATATTTATCCTCCTATTTGTTCGGGTAATAATTTAATTTATAGTTCAACTTCCTTTCTACTCCACACTTCCCTATTATACATCATCCATGACCGATCGCACTACCGAACAAATTGATTTTGATTTAATCGTTTGGAGTGTCGGCAATTCAAACATTAGTCTGGACTGGAAATACCAATTGTTTGAGCACATCCAACCGCGAACAGTTCCAGTAATCGATGTGGGAAACGATTAAATTATCGCTGTTGACTTTCAGTTCGCTCCTACCCGCGATCGCCATTTGCGGCCGCCAAGGTAACGGTGCTTTCCAACTCAGCGTCCACCGAGTTTCTATCGTATCTCCCGACTGCGAAATCCCGTGCAAATCTAGATTTACATCCTGAAAAAAAGTCCCCATAAACCCGATCATTTGGCGGTAGCGATCGACTCCGGTAAATCGATTCACCGGGTCTTCAAAATATACGTCTTTTGCGTAAATGTTGTAAGTCTGATTTTCGGGAAATCTTTGATAGTCGTCTTTGAGAATTTCAATAATGTCCATTGCGGGCGATCGTCATGCTTCTATTATTATCACCTAATTTTAACACGAGCGATTAAAAATCCGCAATTTTCTGCCAAATTGTGATAAAATGTGCGTTTATTTACTGCCTTCCCAACTTTCAACATAACATCACAAGTATGATCGACCTCTACACTTTTACCACGCCCAACGGCCGCAAAGTCTCTATCATGCTCGAAGAAATAGGTTTACCCTACAACGTGCACGTCATAGACATCACAAAAAACGACCAATTTAGCCCAGAATTCATCGCCATCAACCCCAACAGCAAAATACCAGCGATAGTCGATCGGGATAACGGCATCACCGTCTTCGAGTCCGGCGCTATCCTGATCTATCTAGCCGAAAAAGCAGGTCAATTTCTGCCCACAGACAAAGCAGAATACTTTCAAGTGATGGAGTGGCTGATGTTTCAAATGGGCAGCGTCGGGCCAATGTTCGGTCAGCTCAACCACTTCAGGCGCTTTGCACCGGAACAAATTCCCTATGCAATTCAACGCTACGAAAAAGAAACTTTGCGACTCTACGGAGTATTAGATTCTCAACTAGCAAAACACGAATATATATGTGGCGACTATTCAATTGCCGATATCGCGACTTATCCGTGGGTGGCTATTTATGAATTTCAAGGATTAACCCTCGACAACCATCCCCACCTCAAACGTTGGGTAGAAACCTTGAAAAAGCGTCCCGCCGTTGAGCGCGGTATGGCTGTTCCAGCTATAGAAAAATAGCACTTTTTTGTGGCGGGTTCGCGTGCCTACCCCACAGTAATCTGATGATTTTGGGCTGGCTCGCGTGCCAGCCCAAAATCAACTTTACTCGGTGCATCTCAGTTTTACATTTGTAGTAGTGCTGTCTCGCTCGGGTGCTTTACAAAGCACGCGATCGGGGACAGCACTGTAAAAAAAAATATTTTTGCGAAAATGAGATGCTCCCATTCAGTCTTTGTGGAACGGGCACGCGAGCCCGTTCTACAAAATCCCTACAACTTAATCAGCAAAGTGCTTAATAATCGCCTCAGCAAACTCCGAACACTTGAGTTCCGGCACCGGAGGCTCCATCAACCTTGCCAAATCGTAGGTAACTTCACCATTAGAAATTGCAGCGCCCAAACCCTTCTTAATCAAATCTGCGGCTTCCTGCCATCCCATATATTCTAACATCATCACCCCAGACAAAATCAGGGAACCGGGATTAACTCGATCGAGTCCGGCGTGTTTGGGTGCAGTGCCGTGAGTCGCCTCAAAAACAGCAGATTCATCACCAATATTCGCACCGGGGCCCATGCCCAATCCGCCGACAATTGCTGCGGCTGCATCTGACAAATAATCGCCGTTTAAATTCATCGTTGCCAAAATCGAATATTCGGCTGGTCGAGTTTGAATTTGCTGGAAAATACTATCAGCAATCCGGTCATTGACCATAATTTTTTCTTTCCACTTCCCGCTACCGTGACTTTCCCAAATTGCGGACAAAACATCGGCAACTTCTTTACAAATTACGGCTTGTTTTTCGGGTGTCAAAGCGTCGTAGCCCGGATCTATTTGGCGGGCATTGTCTTCTAGGCTAATCTCGGGATTGTGTTCTTTGTTGCCGAGAATCCAGGACTCTCTTTCTGTTACGCAATCAGCGCGAAATTCGGTGGTTGCTAACTCGTAACCCCAATCTCGGAAGCCTCCTTCGGTGTATTTCATGATGTTGCCTTTGTGCACCAAGGTTACTTGCTGCTTGTCTTTTGGCAACCGCAAAGCGTGGGTAATTGCCCGCCGTACTAAACGCTGAGAACCGCTTTTGCTAATTGGTTTAATGCCGATCGCAGAATCGAGGCGTATTTGTTTTTTGCCGTGTTCTGGCGTTGCGGGAATTAACTCATTGTTGAGGTATTCAATTAGTTTGTTACAGATTTCGCTGCCTTGTTTCCATTCAATTCCCAGGTAAATATCTTCTGTATTTTCCCGGTAAATAATTACGTCTAGGAGTTCGGGAGTTTTGTGCAGCGATGGGGTTCCATCATAATATTTGCAGGGACGGACGCAGGCGTAAAGGTCAAAGATTTGCCGCAAAGCGACGTTTAGCGATCGAATTCCGCCACCGATTGGGGTTGTCAGCGGGCCTTTGATGGCGACGCCGTACTCTTTGATGGCGTCTAGGGAATCTTGGGGCAAATATTGGTAAGTACCGTAGACATCGCAGGCTTCGTCGCCTACGTAAATTTTGAACCAGTTAATTTTCCGCTGGCCGCCGTAAGCCTTTTCTACGGCAGTATCCATGACTTTCTGGGATGCCGGCCAGAGGTCTACACCCGTACCGTCGCCGCGTATGAAGGGGATAATTGGGTCGTTGGGGACGATCGGCAAACCGTCAGAGAAAGTAATTTTAGAACCAGTTGTCGGGGCTACAATCTTTTCGTACATATCTTAACAGTGCGGATAGCAATGTTCCCTATTGTGCCACGATTATACCAGAAGGAAGAAGGAAGAAGGAAAAAGGCAGAAGCGATCGGCTGCCTGTCGCTGTGCTAATCTGGCGATCGCCAATTTAAAACTAAATTCAAAAAAGTAGTAAAAATAGCAGAAGTTTCTTTTCATTATGTATATCTATTTTTTGCTCCTACTTTTTGGGACATCGTGGAAGCGAGTCACAATGATGATTGTTTTTTAACCGCAGATGATAGCAGATGCACACAGATAAACGCAGATAATTTTGAGGATATCTTTACTTGCGATATTTTTCCTTCTGCATATTCTTTTTCACAACCCACAAAATAAATGCAATGACAATAGTCACCGCAACTATTTTGGAAACAGGAGCTAGGTAATCATCTACAAGCGCATAATTTTCAGCTAACTTATATCCCGCAAAAGTCAGGAAACTTACCCACAAAATTGTGCCGCCAGTTGAGTAGAGTAAAAACGGGATTAAAGCCATATTGTTAATGCCAGCGGGCAGGGAAATCAGGGTGCGGACTCCCGGTACGAGGCGACATAAAAATACGGCTTTGTTGCCGTGTCTGTTAAACCATCTATTTGCTTTGTCAATGTCGGCACCGGATACTGTAATCCATTTGCCGTATTTGTCGGCTAAATCCCTCAAGCGTTCTTCGCTCAATATTTTACCCGCATAGTACCAGGGAAGCGCCCCTAGAACAGTGCCTATTACCCCTGCTGCGATCGCGGGTGCCAACTGCATATCGCCCTTGGATGCGGTGAATCCTGCCAGCGGCATAATCAATTCTGAGGGGATGGGCGGAAACAGGTTTTCTAAGAACATCAACAGTGCAATGCCGAGATAGCCCATCGACTGCATTGTGTTAGTAATCCATTCAACCATTTTGATTTAATAATTTGGTAAGAAGAAGTCAGTAGTCCTGCCGTCAGTAGTCCTGCCGTCAGTAGTCATTAGTTTTCTCGTTCCTAGGCTCTGCCAATTGGTGACAACTTAAGACTGAAAGCCCTGATAAATCTCGTTTTTACCTGAGTCTAGATCCCCCTCGCATCCCCCTTAATAAGGGGGACTTTGAGAAGATTCCGGTTCCCCCCTTATTAAGGGGGGTTAGGGGGGATCTAGACTTCGACACAAACAAGAAAGACTGTCGGTTTAAGATTAAGTTGTCAGCAATGGGATCGACTATACAACTCTAAACTACGATTAAGTTCCCGAAGTCCAAGAGTTGGTGTACTCAATTTGATCGGGAGTCAAGGTATCAATGAAAATACCCATTGCTTCCAATTTTAGACGGGCAATTTCTCTGTCAACTTCGACTGGGATTGAATGAATACCCGGCTCTAGTTTGCCTTTGTTGGTGACCAGATGTTCGGCGGCTAAGGCTTGGTTAGCAAAGCTCATATCCATCACGGCGCTGGGGTGTCCTTCGGCGGCTGCCAAGTTGATCAAACGGCCTTCGCCCAACACAATAATCGACTTGCCATTATTCAGGCGGTATTCTTGGGTGAAAGAACGTACTGTCTTCACGCCAGTGCTTTTTGCACCGAGGGATTTGAGGTCAATTTCGATGTCGAAGTGACCGGAATTGCAAACCATGGCGCCGTCTTTCATGGTGTCGAAATGTTCGGCACGAATGACGTGTTTGTTGCCGGTAACGGTGATGAAGATATCTCCGACTTTTGCGGCTTCGTCCATTGGCATTACGCGGAAACCATCCATCACTGCTTCGATCGCCCGGATCGGATCGATTTCGGTGACAATTACGTTAGCGCCCATGCCGCGAGCGCGCTGTGCCGTGCCTTTACCGCACCAACCGTAGCCTGCAACCACAATATTTTTACCGGCTAACAAGATGTTGGTAGCGCGGATAATCCCGTCTAGAGTAGATTGACCGGTGCCGTAGCGGTTGTCGAAGAAGTGCTTGGTGTCGGCGTCGTTAACGTTCATTGCTGGGAAAGTCAGCACGCCATCTTTCAACATAGCGCGCAGGCGCACGATGCCGGTGGTGGTTTCTTCGGTGGTGCCGATCAAGTCGGAAATTTGGTTGGGGCGGTGCTGGATCAGCGCAGCTACCACGTCGCTGCCGTCGTCGATGATGATGTTGGGACGGTGATCTAGGGCTGTGTTAACGTGACGTTCGTAGGTAGCTGCGTCTTCTCCTCTGAGGGCGAAGACGGAAATGCCGTAGTCTTCAACTAGGCAAGCTGCTACGTCATCTTGGGTGCTCAAGGGGTTGCTAGCGATGAGTACAGCGTCTGCACCGCCCATTTTCAGGGCGATCGCCAAATGAGCTGTTTCTGTTGTAACGTGGCAGCAAGCTGAAATACGGATGCCTGCGAAGGGCTTTTCTTTAGCGAAGCGTTCTTGAATTTGACGCAATACCGGCATTTCGCGGCCGGCCCACTCGATACGTTGCTTGCCCAACGGGGCGAGGGATAAGTCTTTGACTTCGTGTTTAATTTTGACGGATGTAGCTACCATTTATGTTATTTCCCAGAAATCATCAAACTTTGTTAGTTTTAGCAGATAAACCCATCTGCGGGCAAGTGCTGTGATTTTACTCGATCGCCAAAGGCGGTGCAGATATTAAATTTTGATTGTGAGCGATCGACTTGCTTTGCGATATCAGCACCGAGGAGTAACCCACACAGCCAGAGTCAGTCGATTTGAGATTTGAGATTTTAGATTGACTCCATCGATCGGGAATCTTCAACTTTGCTTTCAAACCTTACTCTTTGGCGGAGTCAATCTTTTTTGTTAACTCAATCCCCCTAACTAAACCTAAAATACCGAGCGCGAAAAAGCTTGTGTATGCCTTCTTCCTTCTTCCTTCTTCCTTCAATCCGTTATATCCGTTATATCCGTTATATCCGTTATATCCGTTACAAAATCCGCTGCCGAACTTCTTTCTACTTATTAGCGCGGCGTTCTTGAATTATATGAATAACTGAAGGCACAAAAGAAAGTACAATTATTGCGCCAACAATCGGCAGTAAATATTCATCTACTTTATCCGGCGGAATCATCTTTCCCAAATAATAACCGAGTAGAGTCAGCCCCACCGTCCACACAAACCCGCCGATCAGGTTGTAAAACATAAAAGTTTTGTATTTCATTGCCGCCACTCCCGCCACTATCGGTGCAAAAGTGCGGACAATTGGCATAAATCTGGCCATTACAACTGCTTTTGGGCCGTGTTTTTCGTAGAAGTTTTCAGTTTTTTCTAAATATTTTTTCTTAAACAGCCACGAATCTTCCTTGTTAAATAAGCGACGGCCCCAACGGTGTCCGCTGGCATAGCCCACATTATCGCCAGCCACAGCGCAGACAAAACACCCAAAAATCAGCGTCCAAATATTCAGAGAGTTGGGGCCAGACGCCACAATTCCCGCAGCAAATAGCAAGCTGTCTCCCGGCAGAAAAAAACCGAACAGCAATCCGGATTCTGCGAAGACAATAGCCCAAATCCCCAAATAGCCAAAGGTTTTAATCAGTTGCTGCAAATCTAAATTCATCTTTCTATTTTTCCGAGGAATGAGCTAAGCAGTAGATAAATGATATCTATGATATCATTGTCTTTTGAATATACCATAAACAAAAATCTGGAAAAATCCGAAATTAGCCAGCGATCGATTATTGGTATAAAATTTTTTAGTTCAAATTTAACGATGGGTGCAGTAATTCAACAAATCCAAAGCAGCTTGTTAAACCTGCTGGGTCAAGCGATTGAGGCAATGCCTTCAATAGCAGCGGCTGTGGTAGTTCTGGTGCTGACGAACACCGCAACGAAGTTTGTTCGCCGAACAATCTCGGCAGCTACTCAACAAACTGTAAAAAGTTTGTCGTTGCGATCGCTCTTGGTGCAGATAGCCTTGGCGCTGACTTGGGCGGCTGGGAGTTCGATCGCCTCTGTGATTGCTTTCCCGGCTTTGCGTCCGGGAGATATCATCGGCTTGTTAGGGTTGGGTTCAGTAGCTATTAGTTTCGCTTTTCAAGACATCTTCAAAAACTTTTTAGCGGGAATATTGATGCTGCTGCACGAACCGTTTCAATTAGGCGACCAGATAGTTGTAGAAGGCTTTGAAGGTACTGTTGAAGAAATTTCGATGCGTTCAACTCAAATTATGACTTATCAGGGAGAACGAGTTATTGTGCCAAATGCGATCGTCTTTACTAATTCAGTGCGGGTACTCACTGCCATGCCACACAGGCGAACTGACTTGCCTTTAATTTTAAACTACGATACCGAACCTTCCTTCGCAATTGAAACCTTAGTTACAGCTATTTCCGAAGTCGAAGGCGTGTTGTCGCAACCAACCCCAGAAGTAGATATTTCAGGTCTTAACGATGGTTGTTTGCATTTGATTGTCCGCTATTGGACGCTGCCGGAACAAGCACAGGTGCGACGGACAAAAACTAGGGCTGTGGTGGCCATTAAAGCAGCGTGCGATCGAGCTCAGATTAAAATTCCTCAACCGATACCGGTGAATTTGTATGACTTCCATTCCTCGAACCACCCTGCCTCAAATTCAGCTAGCGACGCATAATTAAGTTGCTGCGCGATCGTCCGAGCGTCCGACGAGGGGGAGATCGGAAAAATATTCCTTCTTCCCTCGGACTTCTTGCTGATGACTAATGACTACTGACTGCTGACTACTGACTGCTGACTTCTCAAACAAAGCAAAAGGCGAGCCGATTTCCGTATCGGCGCGCCTGTACTATCCTATGCTTTTTTCCGAAACGTCATTGAGGCGATCGTTCGCTGTGAAAAATTATGAAGCGGTATTGCTAGCGCGGCGGCGGCGGCGGGCTGCAATCAAGCCGCCCAAACCTAGAGCCATACCAGTCATCGTAATCGGCTCGGGAACTGCTTCAGCAGTCACGGTGAAGTCTTGGAAGTCTGCGTCGTTACCGTTACCGCGATCGTCGAAGGAGATTGTTGTGCCTCCGTTAAACAGAGAACCTATTCCGTCTGTGAAATTTCCGGCTGCTTGGAAGCTGTTAGTTGTTTCTTTGCCGAGTGCGCTCCACAGTGGCGATCCGCCAAACACTGCTTGCTGGCTGCCTGTAGAAGCGACGTTCAGGTTGAGTCCGGATGTCGAGTAGACCATGCCAGCGGCGCCGCTGGAGAGTCCCAAACTGTAAACTTGATTTGCTAAGAAGGTGAATGCTGCGGTACCAGAACCCAAGACTGTATTGCCCAGAGTTCCTTTCCATTCGTTGGCGCCGCCGTTGTCTGAGGATTTAGTTTCCGAAAATAATTCGGCAACTTTGGAGAGTGTAAAACCGTTCACGTTATAAATCCCTAAAGAGGATTGGTACATACCGTGAGATTCTTTGAAGTTGAAGTTGACGCTGGTGTCTTCTCTGAAGCTGATGCCGTTGGTACCGAAAGAGAAGGCATGAGCTGGAGCTGCTGGGCCCAACATGGCGGCTGTAACGGCTGCGGTAGCTGTCAGGGCGGATAAGAGTTTGGTATTCATAACTGCTTCTTGGTGTGTGAGGATGTTAATACTTTTATTATCTGATATTTTGTTGCCGTTTGTGGTACTTTAAGTTAATTTTGACAGATTCTTTATCTAGGCTTTACACATCCTTTATAAATGCTGGGACTCGAATCTGCTGCTAGGGCGATCGCTCTTTTTAAACACACACAATAATTATCACTATTATGCTCTGAAACCTTTGAGTTGCAAGCAGCCTAGCGCGGAAGTGTCAAACAGATTTTGGTCTGGTTTCGCCTAATGTTATATTTATTTACAGTCTCAGTTATTAACTACAAAAAGTTACGTATAAACACGGTTGCACCGACGCTTATTCAAAGTTAAAAAAAAAATTATCAACCACAAAGTAGGAATATTTGTTTGTTTGGGACTTGCTTGGGGCAGTTAAAGGAGTTTATATGTCGGGAAAATTACGTAAAAAGTGCGATCGTTGGGTTGACATTTTTTGATTTTAATTTCCGCAAAGCCACGCCTCCGAAAGATCCTCGGTAGGTGATGGAATCGGAGTTAAGGAACGCGATCGCCAGTGGACTTGGGCACAATAAATACTGTAGGTACAAAGTCTCGCCCGCGTATTCGATCGCGATCGACCCTATCAAAACAAACCGCTGTAGCGTTCCTCGGCCCAAGGTTCGCCCCGCTGGTGATAGCCGTTGCGTTCCCAAAAACCGAGTTCTTCGCTTTGTGTAAACTCCAGCCCGTTAATCCATTTAGCGCTTTTCCAAGCGTACAAGTGAGGAACTACCAGCCGCATCGGGCCGCCGTGGTCGGGGGAGAGGGGTTCGCCGAAGACGGTGTGGGCGAAAAAGTTTTCTTCTCGCAGGAAGTCGGCGATCGTAATATTGGTAGTGTACCCACCGTAGCAGTGTTCGAGGACGTGCAGGGCCGAGCGATCGAGTTCTACGCAGTTCATGAAATCTGTGACTTTGACTCCCGTCCACTGCACGTCTAGTTTCGACCAGCGGGTGACGCAGTGAAAATCCGCTGTAAAGTTACTTTGGGGCATCGCCTGGAAGTCCGACCAAGTGAAGGTTTTTGGTTTTACCAATCCCCAGACTTTAAATTCCCAACTCTCAATACTCACCGAGGGTGTATCGCCGTAGGTCAGCACGGGAAAGCCGTTGGCGAGGTATTGACCCGGGGGGACGCGATCGCTTGTTTCTGGTTCTGGCTTGCGAAAAAATTTGCCCTGCATTGATTCACGCTCTACAGTAACTGACTGCAACACTCAGTATAGCTTGCAGATATCAGCCCGCGGCAATTGGTCTCAAGGTATAAAGCTTTCAGGTCTGGTGCGCGAATCTCAATCGCCACATTCCGGCGTTTGCCTGTATATTTCTGCCAAAAGAGAGATGAGGCAGCAAAAATTTAGTATTTATTGGTGAAGCTTTGTAATTACTTAACATTAAATTTTATCTCAATTTGGTGTTCATTTTCAAAAAATTAATGTATCGTTACAATAGGCTGAGAGGCCAGATGTCAAAAAATTTAATGGGGTAAAAATCATGATCGCAACTTGCTTGATTCCATTGACCGTCTGCTTGATTGCTGGGTGGGTGACTGCTGGGACTAACGAAAGAACGTTAGACGGGATTCCGGCTCCCATAGCTGCAATTATTGGAGTGTGTTCGTTAATTTGGTTTTTGGCTGTATGTCCTTGGCCTGTTGAACTCGCTCTAGTCTTGGCGGTACTGGTTTTGGGTAGAGTTTACTTGCAAGATATTTTGAAAGCCGGCTGAATTTTCAGGCTTAGTGCGATCGGGTGCTTCTACTTTTTTGTGAAAATTTTCGCTCTTGGCTGTGATGTCGGCTGTGTTGTCAGAGGACGGCGCAACGAACCAAGCCAGCCCTGTATTGGTGAAATTCAATTGAGATATTTCGGTTAAAAATTAGAACATAAAGCAATACGCTTGGCTTAAGACTGTTCAGTCTATAAAACCATGTGATATCTATTTTCCGTAAATCTCAAAAACCGGGTCGATCTCTATATTTCTCGTCACCCAACCCAAAAAATCGTATAAACCCGGTTTCTCGCCACGAGCGTAAATCTCCGAAACAGGTTTTTCTCTATATTTTTCGTCACCCAACCCAAAAACTCAAAGATGTCAAATGGGTTCTATAAAACCCTGTGAAAAATATATACAGATTGGCGCGCGGGGAAGTTCTCTTCGGACAAAAAAGTATTAAGCCAAGCGTATTGGAATATAAAGCTGTGGTTCTCTTGGGACAGAATATAAGGCAATACGCTTGGCTTATATTAGACTTGAATTGCAAAAATCGGAAAACACCCTGAAATTATCTGCGTTTATCTGCGTTTATCTGTCTGACATCTGCGGTTTCTGTATCGATCGAAGACTTATGCAATTCAAGTCTATTCTGTTGAGTCTATCAAACCATGTGAAAAATATATACTGCGATTGCTTTGTTGGAGCGCAATCACAAAAAAGCGTTAAGCCAAGCGTATTGAAATATAAGGTGCGCCACAAGCACCTTATATATCGATCGAGTCAAAGGGAGAGCTGTTAAATTGGCAAGCGATTGATATCTTTATTAGAACCAATTACTACCATCACCTCGCCGTTTGTCAATCGTTCGTTTGGCTGGGGATTGATCTCGAACTTGTCGCCGCGACCGACTGCTAGCAAGTTCAAACCATACCTGCGCCGGAGATCCAATTCGGCGATCGTTTTACCGTCAAACTTTTCAGGAACGACCAACTCAACGATGCTGTGATTTGGGTCGAGGTCAAAGCGTTCTAAAATGCTGGGTTGTGTCAGAATCCGAGCCAAAGAGCAGCCCATTTCTCGTTCGGGAAAAACGACATGATCGGCGCCGACTTTTTTCAACAGTTTTAAGTGAGTTTCCGAGGAAGCTTTGGCGATTACGTGAGCTACTCCGCCTTCCTTAAGGTTGAGGGTGGTGGTAATGCTTTCTGCTAAATAATTGCCGATCGCCACAATCACTGTTTCAAATTCAAATATACCGGCTTGGGCCAGAGCGCTAGGCTCGGTAGAATCTAACTGGACAACGTGAGCCGAAATGCGATCGCTCAAAGCTTGAGTTACTTTTTTTTCGTCGGAGTCAACTCCTAGGACTTCGTAGCCCAAGCCGTGCAGAGTCGAACACACAGCTTTGCCAAAGCGTCCCAAACCAATAACTGCAAACTGCTTGTTTTCGGCGCGCAAACTGCGAAAAAAATTCAAAGATGAAAGGTTCACGCTCATATTCAGCGCTGAAGGTCTTGCTTTTCAAACTTTAGCAGAGACAGCGCCGCCTCCTTTTGATTTTTGAGTAAATAGTAAAGTGGATTTGGGTTGTTACCCAATATTTAGATTATCAGCAAACAGACAGAATTTTTCTATCCAACTAACAAACTTTCCTCAGCATACTTAAAAGGTCTGGGCTTGGGGTCGCCGAAAGCTGCGCTCATCAGTAGTAATATGCCAACCCTACCGATGTACATTGTAGCAATCAAAATTAATTTACCGATCGCCGAAATCTTGGCTGTAATCCCTGTGGAAAGGCCGACTGTGCCAAAAGCTGACACTGCCTCAAACAGCACTTGGATAAATTCTAGTTCGGGATTGGTCAGCTCAATTAAAATTGCCGATCCGAAGGCGACCACCAGGGAACCGAAGACTACGCTAATAGTTTTCAGAATCAGTGGCGGCGGGATTTGACGCTGATAGCACTCCACCTCTTCCTGGCCTTCGAGAACTGCTGTAGTACAGCTAAACAATATCCTGAAAGTTGTGGTTTTGATGCCGCCGCCGGTGCTTCCGGGACTGGCGCCGACAAACATGAGTGCGATCGTCATAAATAGCGCGGCTTCGCTCATTTTGCCGATGTCAATTGTATTGAATCCTGCCGTGCGGGGAGTAACTGATTGAAACCAAGCTGCCATCACCTTTTGCGGAAAATTTAGAGAGCCTAAAGTTGCTGGATTGTTTTGTTCCAGCAGAAAATATCCGAGGGTTCCTAAAATTAAAAGGAAAGCAGTTGTACTGGTAACGACTTTAAAATTTAGGGAAAACACTGTGCAAATCGGGCTTTTTTTGAAGCGATCGCGCAGCCACAGGTACATTTCCATAATTACTTGATAGCCGATTCCTCCAAATACGATCAAACCCGTGACTGTGAAGTTAATTACAGGCGAATTTACGTAGCCGATCAAATTATCTGAATAAATGCTAAACCCGGCGTTGTTAAAGGAATTAACGCTGTGAAATATAGCAGACCACAGACCGTCTTTAAATCCGTATTGGGGGACGAAAACCAACATCAGCAAAAACACTCCAGTTAATTCAAACAACAGGGTTGTTGCTAGAATTGACTGCACGAGTTGGACTACGCCGGCTAGTCCAGATTTGTCAAGAGATTGTTGCAGGGCAATTTTCTCTTTCAAGCCAAAGCGGCGGCCGACTAACAGCAGCAAGAAAGTCGTGGCTGTCATGTAGCCCAACCCTCCTATTTGCACCAGAAGAACTAGGCACAGTTGCCCCCAAAAAGAGTAATATTTTCCGACATCGACAACCGACAAGCCGGTGACGCAGACAGCGGAAGTAGAGGTAAACAGTGCTGTTATTGGATCGCTCCAAGTTCCATCAGTTGTGGAAAAGGGCATCATCAGTAATAGAGCACCTGCGGTAATGACGGCGAGAAAGCCCAAAGCAATGGTTCGCGAGACAGTCATTCTATTTTAGATTTGAGATTGAAGAATTGAAGAATTGAAGAATTGGAGATTGAAGAATTGGAAATTTCGGATTTGAAAGGGAACCCAGAAATCGATTTGAGAGTTGAGAGGTAGCCCATAAATCGATCGCCCGGCTGGAAATCAGGACATCTCTGCGAGTGCGAGTGGCCCAGGTCGATCGCCCAAAATAGCAAAATTCGATGACAACATCGGGAAATAACGGTAAAATTCCTTTAATAACTTGCGATCCGGCCATGACATCAACACTTTACCAGCAAATTCAGCAACTATACGACGCTTCTAGCGGTTTGTGGGAGCAGGTGTGGGGCGAACATATGCACCACGGGTTCTACGGCCCGGATGGTAATTTGAAAAAAGAGCGGCGACAGGCTCAAATTGATTTGATCGAAGAACTGCTGGGCCAGGCTGGAATAACCTCAGCTCCAGCGGGATCGGAACCTTACCGGATTCTGGATGTCGGTTGCGGGATCGGCGGGAGCACCCTGTATTTGACTCAAAAGTTTAGCTCGTTAGCGCAGCCCTCGAAGAGGATCGCGCCAAATAATTTAAAGTCGGATGGTGGAGTCGATCGCGTCAGTGCTACGGGAATTACTCTGAGTCCGGTACAAGCAAACAGAGCAACGGAACGCGCAAAAATTGCTGGACTCGAAAGCAATGTTAATTTTTTGGTAGCAGATGCTTTGAATATGCCTTTTCCCGATGAGTCCTTTGACTTGGTTTGGTCGCTCGAAAGCGGCGAACATATGCCGGACAAAATTAAGTTTTTGCAGGAATGCTGCCGCGTGCTCAAGCCGGGAGGAACTCTGATGCTAGCAACTTGGTGTCACCGCCCGCTGGGAGAAACGAGGGGAGAATTGACTGATGCAGAGAGAAGGGAATTGGCAGAAATTTACCGGGTTTATGCTTTGCCTTATGTGATTTCTTTGCCGGAATACGAGGAAATTGTTCGCAGTTTGCCTTTCACAAGTATTCGCAGCGCTGATTGGTCAAAGGCGGTTGCTCCGTTTTGGGATGTGGTGATAGATTCTGCTTTGACTCCGAGCGCGATTTGGGGTTTGCTAACTAGCGGTTGGACGACTGTTCAAGCTGCACTTGCTCTCGGATTGATGAGTCGGGGATATGAGAGCGGATTGATTCGTTTTGGGTTGATTTGTGCTGTAAAATCTTAGGGATGGAGCGGAGAATTTTTGAGGGTTCAGTTAAGGGCTAAGGCGCTCTGAAGTATTGGTGTAAACTGGCGATCGAAGGTAGTATGAGTCTACTGTTTGACTGTGAAACCCGATCGCCCCTAACTGCTTTTTGAAAGGGCGGACTGGATACTCTCTGTTTCGTGGGCCCCGTTGAAGGGGAATGGGCGACAGACGAGAGATTTAAAGGGTTTTAGGCGATTGTTGAGACGAAGTGTAAGGTGTTCGGCACCCTAGAGAATGTTATTTTTTGTGGCAGTTGTGTGATTTATGAGCAACGATTCGATCGGCAAGTCTTGGATTGAGCGGGAAAATGGCTCGGCTCCGCAAAGCTGGGTGAGGGCATTTTGGGAGTTTTCTCGGCCGCATACGATCGTCGGGACTACGTTGAGCGTGCTGGCTTTGTATGCGATCGCCCAAAGCAACAGGCTGTTGGTGAATCCGGTATTTCTGCCCCTAGCTTGTGCTTGGTTGGCTTGCATTTGTGGCAATATTTATATTGTGGGATTGAACCAGTTAGAAGATGTGGAAATTGATAAAATCAATAAGCCGTATTTGCCGATCGCCTCGGGAGCATTTTCTCGCAAAACTGGAGAGGCGATCGTACTTAGCACGGGCATTTTAGCAGTGTTGATTGCACTTTTGCAAGGCCCGTTTTTGCTGGCTACAGTTGGCGTGAGTTTGGTGATTGGGACTGCTTATTCTCTGCCGCCAATTCGGCTGAAACGGTTTCCTTTTTGGGCGGCGCTGTGCATTTTGGGCGTGCGGGGGGCGATCGTCAATCTCGGGCTGTTTCTGCACTTTAATTGGGTGTTGAGTTTGTCCCGGGCGAAAAGCGTTTTTTCGGGCTGGAGTTTAAACAGTGTGTCTTTTGAGATACCCGCGGAAGTTTGGGTGTTGACGGTGTTTGTGGTGGTGTTTACTTTGGCGATCGCGATTTTTAAAGATATTCCCGACATGGAGGGCGACAAACAATACAATATTAGTACGTTGACGATCGAGCTGGGCAAGCCTGCTGTGTTTAATTTGTCTCGCTGGGTACTGACGGTTTGCTATTTGGGCGCGATTTTAGCGGCAGCAGTCGTGTTGTCTAACATTAATTTCGGATTTTTGGCTTTGGCTCATTTGACGGCTTTGGGTTTGATGTGGTTTTGGAGTTTCAAAGTTGATTTGGACGATCCCAAAGCAATTACTGATTTTTATCAGTTTATCTGGAAGTTGTTTTTCTTAGAATATTTGATTTTTCCAGCAGCTTGTTGGTTGGGCTAGAAGAAGGGACAGTTGAGGGTTGACCGCTTGAGGGTTGACCGCTTGAGGGTTGATTGAAGAAATAAGGAAGAGTTGAGAGTTGAGAGTTGAGAGTTGACAGGAAGAAGAGAAATGGAAGTCGGAAGAAGGAGCAATTAGATTGTCTAGTCTAAAAAGGGTTAATTTTTTAAGAGTGCAAGACAGCACACCAAAGCGTAGATATTTATCCCGGACAGCAAATGCAGAAGGTAGGAAGAGTTAACGGATTCAAATAAGTTAGTAATTACAAGTTAGCGAACTCCCAAACAACAAAGACAACTATGGCTTCTTCTAAGAAAAAATCACAAAAATCTGCCGTTAAAATGCGTGCTGAAGATTCTTTGAACATAGCTTGGGAATATCATCAAGCGGGGCGTTTGTTAGAAGCTGAAAATTTGTACAGGCAAATTTTGGAAACGCAGCCGGAGTCAGCAAATGTGTTGTGTTTGCTGGGAATAGCGCTGAGACAGCAGGGAAAAATTGCCTCAGCGATGGAATTTTACGATCGCGCGATCGCCCACAACCCCGATTTTGTAGAAGCACATTTAAACAAAGCTCATGTTTTGATGGATGTCGGGGAAACTCAAAGGGCGATCGCCAGTTACGAACAAGTCATCAAAATTCAGCCTAATTCGGCACTAGCATACAATAATTTGGGCTGGCTCAAACAGCACTCGGGCGAAATAGACTCGGCAATTTTATATTATCAAACAGCGCTCTCCCTCGACCCCAACTTGCTGGAAAGTGCGCACAATTTAGCAAAAATATTTACTGAAAAAAATCAATTAAACGATGCAGAAGTTAGTTACAGACAAGCCTTAAAAATAAATCCTCGATTGACATTTTCTCTGCTGGGATTGGGAAGAGTTTTGCAGCAGCAAGGTAAATTAACCGACGAAGCTTTCAACTGCTACCAGCAAGCTCTAGAACTAGAACCAAACAATCCCGATGTTCAGAACAATGTGGGAGCATTTTACCACGAACAAGGCAATACAAAAGCAGCAATATCGTATTACCGCCAAGCCTTAAGCTTAAAACCAGACTTAGTGGATGCTATTAACAACCTCGGACACGCTTTGGTAGATATAGGAGAATTTCAAGAGGCTTTTTGGTGTCACTGTCGAGCCTTGGAATTGCAGCCAGACAATGCGATCGCCCACCTGGAATTAGCTTTGACTTTGTTGTTATTTGGAGATTTTGAGCGAGGTTTTGCTGAGTACGAGTGGCGGTGGCGCACTCCCCAACTACAACCGAGGCCGTTTCAACAGCCGCTTTGGGATGGTTCGGATCTGCGGGGAAAAACTATTTTACTGCACGTCGAGCAAGGCTTCGGCGATTCGATTCAGTTTATTCGCTACGCGCCGATTCTGTGCAGCCGAGGCGCTAAAGTTATGGTGGCTTGCTATCCGGAACTGATGCGGTTGTTTGCGACAGTTGGCGGGATTAAATATTTATCAGTCTCTTTTGAGAATTTGCCAGAATTTGACTTGCAGGCTCCGCTGATGAGTTTGCCGCGAATTTTGGGGACAACTATCGAAACAATTCCTGCAAATGTTCCTTATTTAAGTCCGCCTGCTGAGTCTAAGTTTGCGCTGGCTTCTGATGCAAAGTTGAAGGTGGGGATTGTGTGGGCGGGAAGTCCGAATCGCCGCAAAGATCGCGATCGCTCTTGCAATTTGCAGGATTTTGTGGGATTTTTTGATGTGCCGGGAATTGCTTTTTATAGTTTACAAAAAAACTTGTCCCAGAACGATCGCACTTTGCTCAACCAGCACCTTGTACCGGATTTAAGCGCGCACCTGAGCGACTTTGCTGATACAGCTTCGGCGATATCTCAACTGGATTTAGTGATTGCTGTCGATACCTCTGTGGCGCACTTAGCCGGTGCTTTGGGAAAACCAGTTTGGGTGTTGCTGTCTTTTACTCCTGACTGGCGCTGGCTGCTAGAGCGCGAGGACAATCCTTGGTATCCAACTGCAAGGCTTTTCCGCCAAAAGCAGCGGGAAAGTTGGCAAGAATTGTTTCAGGAAGTACACGCGGCTTTGAGTTTATTTGCGATCGCCAATGCTGCTGCTGATTGCGAGGATTTGGCGCCAAATCATCCGCTGACAATGACTGTGAATCCTGCGGCGGGGCTCTCAATCACAGGCGCCAGTGAGAGCAAACAAAGATTTTTGACAGCGGGTGAAGCCCCCGCTAACGGCTCCGCAGTCAAGGAATTGTCGGAAGTTGAGACATTGGCGATCGCAAATTCTGTGATGTTAGAGAATTTATTGCGGCAAGCCGAACATTTAATGGAAACTGGCGAGAAAGAAGAGGCGATCGCGCTTTACGAACAAATCATCTCTCTGGAACCAAATTGCGTGCAAGCGCGGATTAATTTTGGCTTTCTCAAGCAAGAAAACGGCGAGTTAGATGCAGCTATCCCGCATTACCGAGAAGCTTTGGCGATCGATCCAAATATTCCTCAAACAGCTTACAACTTGGCAAAGATTTTTGAGGAACAAGGTAAAGTCGAAGAGGCGATCGCCCATTACGAACAAGCTCTAGTAGCCGAACCAAATTTCGTACCCGCACTGATTAATTTAGCGGTGGCGCTGCAAGAAAAGGGCGAGCAGTTAAGGGCGATGGATCTCTATCGGCGGGCGCTAGAAATTCAGCCGCATAGCTGGGAAGCATACAACAATCTGGGAACAGTGCTGCAACAACAGGGCAATTTAGAAGCGGCGCTGGAATATTATCACAAAGCTCTGGAGTTGCTGCCGGATTTTGTGGAAGCTATCAACAATTTAGGCAGGACTTTTCTGGAAAAAGGAGCGCTGGAAGATGCGATCGCCTGTTACAGGCGGGCGATTAGTTTGAGTCCGGATCATGCTAGCGCTCACCTGAATTTGTCCTTGGCTTTACTGCTGTCGGGAGATTTGGAAAATGGTCTAGCCGAATACGAATGGCGCTGGAAAATTAAAGAATTTCAAACCGGACATACTTGTTTTTTAACGGGGCAGGAAACCGCAGTTTCGGCGAGAGAATACCGGCCGCTGTGGGATGGTTCCGATTTGCACGGAAAGACTATTTTGCTGCACGCTGAACAAGGTTTGGGCGATTCGATTCAGTTTGTGCGCTATGCTGCGATGGTTAAAGCTCGAGGCGGTAGGGTAATTGTTGGCTGTTACCCGCAAGTGCAGCGTTTGTTTGCAACGGTTGAGGGGATTGATTTGCTGATAGTTAGGGGCGAGCCGCTGCCGGAATTTGACGTGCAAGTGCCGATGTTGAGTTTGCCCTACGCGATGGGTACAACACTTGACAAAATCCCCGCAACTACTGCTTATTTATCTCCACCTGCTGGTGCAGAATTTGCGCTTTTACCCGATCGCAATCTGAAAGTTGGGATTGTCTGGGCGGGAAATCCCAAACACCGCAAAAATATGCAGCGTTCTTGCAGTTTAAGTCAGTTTCTACCGCTTTTGGACGTGGCGGGGGTAACTTTTTACAGCTTGCAAAAAGAGGTTCCCGAGATCGATCGCGCTTTGTTGGATCGAACGCCGATCGTCGATTTGAGCCCGCATTTTGGCGATTTGGCCGATACTGCTGCTGCGATCGCCAAACTCGATTTGGTGATTGCTGTCGATACGGCCCTCGCCCATTTGGCGGGGGCTTTGGGCAAGCCGGTCTGGATTTTGCTAGCGTTTTCGCCGGATTGGCGGTGGTTGTTGGAGCGCGAGGACAGTCCTTGGTATCCGACGGCGCGGCTGTTCCGCCAGAAAAAGCGGGGCGATTGGGAACCTGTTTTCGCTCGCGTGGCGCAAGCTTTGGGGAGCCTGGTTGCGCCACCGAGAGCGCCGTCTGAGGCGGCGGATGCAGAGTTTCGCTCGGGCCGGGATTTGCAGCAGCAGGGAAATTTTGGCGGTGCGATCGACTGTTACGAGCGGGCGATCGCGATCGATCCGAATTACGCCGCCGCCCACAGCAATTTAGGCGTGGTTAAACAGCAAAGCGGGCAATTGACAGAGGCGATCGCGCACTACCGTCAAGCTCTCGCCATCGATCGGCATTTGGGCGAAACTGCGAGCAATTTGGGCAGCGCCCTAGCGGAAGCAGGGGACACAGCAGGGGCGATCGCCCAATACGAGCGGGCGCTGTCTTTGAACCCGAATTGCGCCGAAGCGCTGGTGAATTTGGGCGTGCTGCGCTCCGAGCAAGGGGAAATTGAGGAGGCTGTAAAGCTTTACCAGCAGGCAATTGAGCTAAATCCAAATTGCGCGGCGGCTTATTTAAATTTGGGAATTGTGCAGGAGGAACAAGGACAGGAAGTGCAAGCGATCGCGAATTACGAGCTGGCGATCGCGAATTACGAACAAGCGCTCCATCGCGAGCCGAATTATTTTCACGCCTTGCACAACTTAGCCTACGCCTCGATCCGGCAGGGCAAAATTGCTCGCGCCATCGAATTTTACGATCGCGCTCTGGCCGTAGGGCCGAATTTAGCAGCATCTGCGATCGCTTTGGGGAATTCGCTGCAACAGCAAGACAAGTTAGATGAGGCTGTGGCCGTTTTCCAGCAAGCGATTGGGAAGTTTCCAAATCATGCAGCAGTTCGCTGGTATCTGGCAATTGTCCTGCACAAACAGGGGAAAATCGAAGATGCGATCGCCTGCTACCAGCAAGTTTTGAGCCTGCAACCCGACTTTCCAGCAGCTTGGAACAATCTGGCTAAAGCTTTTGAGGAAACGGGAAAAATCGCAGAGGCGATCGATTGTTACGATCGCGCCAGCGAACTCAAACCAGCCGATCTCAATAGCCTCAACAGTTCCCAAACTGCTATGCAACATCGCGGCGAGTTGGCCGCTGCTGTCACCTGCTACAGCCAAGCAGTAGAATTTAATATCGCCACCCCGGAAGCTCATCTAAATTTAGGTTTAGCATTGCTGCTGGCGGGAGATTTGCAGCGCGGTTTTTCCGAGTACGAATGGCGGCTGCTGGTTGAACAAAAACAGTTTCCCCAACACAGCTTTCACCAGCCTGTTTGGGACGGCAAAGATTTAGCAGGAAAAACAATTTTGGTTTGCCCAGAACAGGGCTTGGGCGATGCAATTCAGTTTGTGCGCTACGTAGAGTTAGTCAAGCAAAAAGGCGGCAAGGTAATTTTTTGGTGTTTGCCGCACTTAGAGCGGTTGTTTGCTCAAGTTTCGGGAATCGATATGTTAATTGTCAGCCCCGAAGCTGCACCAGATTTTCAAGTGTGCGCGCAGCTATTGAGTTTGCCCTATCTGCTGGGAACAACTTTAGAAACAATCCCAGCAAAAGTTCCTTATTTAGCTCCGCCGCCCGATTTAAAATGTTATTTACCTAAAAATCATCAATTTAAAGTGGGAATTGTTTGGTCGGGAAATCCCAAACATTCACAAAATAAGGTGCGCTCGTTACCGTTAAATTTGTTTTCAAAACTGTTAGAGATTCCCGGAGCAGAATTTTACAGTTTGCAAAAGGAAATGACCGCAGACGATCGCGCTTTGTTAGACCAATTGCCGATCGCAGATTTAAGCTCTCATTTGCACGACATGGCGGATACTGCGGCGGCGATTTTGGCTTTGGATTTAGTGATTTCTGTAGATACTTCTGTAGCGCACTTGGCCGGTGCTTTGGGTAAACCGGTGTGGGTGGCGCTGTGTTTTGTGCCGGATTGGCGGTGGATGTTGGAGGGCGAAGACAGTCCTTGGTATCCGACGGCACGGCTGTTTCGCCAGCCCCAGCGGGGCGATTGGGAAGCAGTTTTAGCACGAGTTTCGTTGGCGCTGACTGAAAAAATATCCCAGCATCAAGCCGCTTTACCCCCCGCAGCCACTCAGTCGAATCTGGAACTAGCTAAGAAACAGTTTGAACGCGGAAATCTGCTGAAATCCCAAGGAAAATTAATCGAGGCGATCGCGTATTTTAAGAATGCTTTGGTTTTGCAGCCAGATTCGATCGAGTCGGCTACTAATTTAGCAGTGACGCTGCACCAAACAGGCGATTTAGCCGAAGCTGCTGTCTATTATCAGCGCGCGATCGAAATCGACCCCAACAGCCCTCAAGGGCAAAATAACTTGGGAATTTTGCAGCAAGATAGCGGAAATACCGCCGAGGCTGTGATTTGCTTTCAAAAGGCGATCGCCCTAAATCCGCTTTACGTCAAAGCTCTCAACAACATCGGCGCCACACTCCAGCAGCAGGGAGAGCTCTCAAGTGCGATCGCCTATTTTCAGCAAGCACTTTCCATCAATGCCAATTACGTGTCAGCGCTGTTAAATTTGGGCGTAGCGATGCAAGCAAAATCTCAGCCAGAAGACGCCGAACGGCTTTACCAGCGAGCGATTGCAGCAGAGCCAAACAATCCCAAAACCTACTATCAGCTCGGTAATTTATACTTAGAAATGGGGCGAATAGAACAGGCAGTTGATAATTTGGAGCTAGCCATATTGTGGCAACCAAACTATGTAGAAGCCCTGACCAACTTAGGCAGTGCTTGCGAACAAATAGGAGACGCAAACAAAGCTACTTCCTGTTACAATCGAGCCTTAGAAATTGATAAAAACTGTGTGAAAGCTCGCTTCAATTTAAGCTTAATTTTGCTGTTATCTGGGGACTTGGCGCGCGGTTTAGCCGAATACGAGTCGCGCTGGCAAACTGAACAAGCGAAAAACTTACCGCGGTTGCATTTTGAGCAACCGATTTGGGACGGTTCAGATTTGAACGGGCAAACTATTTTGCTCCGCTGCGAACAAGGTTTGGGCGATGCCATTCAATTTGTGCGCTACGCAGCAATTGTGCAGCAAAAAGGTGGCAAAGTCATCATTTCTTGCTATCAAGAATTGCAGCGCTTGTTCAAGCAGATTCCCGGCATCGAACAAGTGGCGGTGCGGATGGAAGAATTGCCCGATTTTCAAGTGCAAGCACCGCTGATGAGTTTGCCGCACATTCTGGGGACAAATTTAGAAAACATACCCGCAAATGTTCCTTATCTGACGCCGCCGGCTGGCGGGGATTTTGCGCTTAATTCCCCTCAAACTTTCAAAGTAGGGATGGTTTGGGCGGGAAGTTCGGAACATTTGAAGGATTTTGTGCGATCGCTCGATTTAAGCTATTTCCTCAAGTTGTTAGATATTCCCGGCGTAAGTTTTTACAGCCTTCAGAAACAAGTTTCGGCTCCCGATCTTAGTTTGTTAACTCAAACGCCCGTAATAGATTTGAGCCACAAGTTAAACGATTTTGCCGATACCGCAGCCCTGATCTCGCAACTAGATTTAGTCATTTGTGCCGATACTGCTGTCGCCCATTTAGCTGGTGCTTTGGGTAAACCCGTATGGATTTTGCTGTGTTTTATGCCAGATTGGCGGTGGATGTTGCAGCGCGAAGACAGCCCCTGGTATCCCACGGCGCGGCTGTTTCGCCAGGAAAAATCGGGTGATTGGGATGGAGTGTGCGATCGCGTAAAAACTGCCTTGCAAGAATTAACAACCTCGTTTTTTGCAAGGAAAGAGCTACAACCCCCAAGCGCGATCGTTCCCCACGCACTAACCGAAATTGACATACAGTTTCACATAGCAAATGCCTTGCGAACAAAAGGTCAAAAAGCAGACGCCGCCGCGCGCTACGAACAAGTAATCGCCGCCTCGCCCACCCACGCCGGAGCCCACAGTTATTTAGGTTATTACAAACAGGAAAACGGACAAATAGCCGCAGCAATTTGGCACTACCAACAAGCCCTAAAAACAAATCCCCATCTCGGCGAAACGAATTTGTATTTAGGTAGCGCCCTCGAAGAACAAGGAAAATTTGCTGATGCCATCGACTGCTATACTAAAGCAATTCAACTATGTCCAGAATCACCAGAAGCGCACCTGAGACTAGCCTTAGCTTTGCTATTAACTGGGAATTTTGAACAGGGCTTTCGGGAGTACGAATCGCGCTGGAAAACTCAAGAATTGGAACCGAGATTTTTCGCGCAACCGCTGTGGGACGGTTCAGATTTACAGGGAAAAACAATTTTGCTGCACCCAGAACAAGGTTTGGGCGATACCATTCAGTTTGTCCGCTACGCATCTTTAGTCAAACAAAAAGGTGGCACAGTTGTTGTGGCTTGTCATGTCTTGCTCAAGCCTTTATTTGAAGGTATCGCCGGAGTCGATCGCGTAGTAGTGCGCCCCACTGAGTGCGTGGATTTTGACGTGCAAGCACCGCTGTTAAGTTTGCCACGAATTTTGGCAACGACTTTAGAAAATATACCTGCAAATATTCCTTATTTAGCTGCGCCGCCGGATGCAAAAGTTACTCTAGAATCCAACAAACTAAAAGTAGGCATTGTCTGGGCGGGCGGCCCGCTCCACCGCAAGAATCGCGATCGCTCTTGCAAATTCACCGAGTTTGTGAATTTTTTAGATGTTGCGGGAGTCAGTGTTTACAGCCTTCAGAAAGATTTGTCGGCGGGCGATCGCGCTTTGTTAAACCAACAACCGCAAATTAGAGATTTGAGCGAACATTGCATCAATTTTGCCGACACCGCGGCGATTGTTTCGCAACTCGATTTAGTAATTTGCGTAGATACTTCTATTGCTCATTTGGCTGGTGCTTTAGGCAAACCGGTCTGGATTTTGCTGTCTTTCGTCCCCGATTGGCGCTGGATGTTGGAGCGCGAAGACAGTCCTTGGTATCCCGCTGCACGGTTGTTTAGGCAGCAAAAACCGGGTGATTGGGTAGGCGTGGGCGATCGTATCAAAGCAGCCCTAGAACAGCTAATTTCTACTTCCGGGCCTCGTTCCCAGGCTGTTATTGGTAACGCATATCCAGAGGCTGGGCCTCAAAATCCCCTCCCAGAAACCCCACCCCAAATAACCGGAATCGGAATTAGTTGGCCAGTCAGCATCACCAGCGGCTGGGGAATTTACGGCATGAATTTAACACTGCAACTGCTGCGAAATCCCGCCTGGGAAGTTGCACTTTTAGCACCCCCATCCATCGCTTCAGAATCCATCAATCCGCTGCACAAATCGCTGTTATTACCTGCAATAGAAAAACAGAAAGATTTTCAGGAATTAGTAACCGCGAATTCCGACAAACAGATTACCTGCAACTTTCCCGTACTTTATGCTTTAGGGAATAATTTAGCATCCTCGGGAGTCGAAAACCAAATTACCAGCGCTTGTCAAGTCGGAGTCATCTTTTTTGAAGATACGCGCATCTCTGCCGCCGCCCTAGAAAAAGCCAAAAAATACAGCGCCATTGTCGCCGGTTCCCACTGGAATGCCGATGTTTTGAGAAGCTGCGGCTTGGCTAATGTGGCGATGGTAAACCAAGGAATTGACCCGGCAATTTTCCATCCTGCACCCAAATCTAATCTATTTGGCGATCGCTTCGTCATCTTCTCCGGCGGCAAACTCGAATATCGCAAAGGACAAGACATTATAATTGCCGCTTTCAAGCGATTTCGCGCCAAACATCCCGAAGCTTTATTACTCACAACCTGGCACAACTTCTGGCCTCAATATATGCTAGGAATCGAACAAACCGGAAATGTTGCGGGACTTCCCAATATCAACCGCGACGGAAGTTTAGGAATTTCGCAATGGTTGGCGGCTAACGGTTTGCCGGTTGACTCTTTTATCGACATCGGCTTAATTCCCAATCACCTCGCCGGACAAATTTTGCGAGAAGCCGACTGCGCTGTTTTCACCAACCGCTGCGAAGGCGGTACTAACCTAGTGGCGATGGAAAGTATGGCCTGCGGAATTCCCACTATTTTATCAGCAAATACCGGGCATTTAGACTTGATTTACAGCAACATTTGCTATCCTTTATCGCATCAGGAACGAGTTAAACCGACTGCTCATTTTCCCGGTGTAGAAGGTTGGGGAGAATCGGATGTTGAGGAAGTTGTCGAGGCTTTGGAGCAAGTTTATACTAATCGCGAAGCAGCCAAAAATCGAGGTTTAGCTGCGGCTAATTTCATGATCGATTGGACTTGGGAAAAACAAGTTAAGCGCTTTCTTGATGTTGTTAACGAGCTTTAGATCGGCTATTCTGTATGTGATATCAATTCCGGTTGCATCGTCAGGTGATTTAACCTTTCTAGAACGCAGAGAACACAGAGGAAGAGAAAAGAGAGACGAATAATTCCGATGAAGAGTGGATTTGATATGATATCAAGCATCACAAAATAATTAAACTCTTGTGGGGCTGGCCGGAGATCCCGCCCCAAATATGCAATTTAACTGCGCAAAAGTTTATTTCAACTTTTGAAACCAGACTCCTGTTTCATCAATAGTATGCAGAGAAAATGACTCACCTTTCATCTTCTCAAAATCGTGCACTGCTTGCTTGCAGCCTTCCCAATGTCCGTAATCATCAACCTGAATCAAACCATTAGCAATCACGCTGTCATAAAGCGTATTAAAGATATCCATTGTGGACTCGTACCAATCGCCGTCAGCGTGCAGAAATGCAATACTTCCGATTGCTGACTTGTATTGGGGTAAAGTCTCAGCAAACAATCCCTTAACTGGTACCACAATATCTGTAACTTGCAGCAACTGACAGATTTTATCTAAATTTTCACTAATCGCAGCTTTGAGAGTTCCTTCGCCAAAATTGGTGAGATTTGCAGGTATTCCCTGATGTTTATCAATCTCAGTAGGTGCGGGCATTCCTTCAAACGTATCAAAAGCATACAGCACTCGCGGACGGCGGCTGTAATGTTTAATTACAAATGCAATTAACGCTGCTGAACCGCCTTTACAAGTTCCGCATTCGACAAAATTTCCCGGCAAATCTTCCACACATATTTGTTTTGCCAAACAATACAAAGAAAACAGTCTCGATTCGCTCAGCAGCGTGTAGGGGCGCACAATTGACAATATATTTTTAAAGTTTGCAGGAGAAGTTTGCAGTGACGATTTGCTGCTGTCAATAATTGTCTGCCAATCTCGCTGTTGTAGCGCTGGAAATTGCTGTGTTGGCACAACCGAAATACTGCTGACGGAATAACCTTGCAAATGTGCTGGTAATTGCCAAAAAATATTAGGATCTGGTTGATGTTTTACAGGCGCGACATTTCCCCGCCAAGCTGCACCCATAATTTGCATTGTTTGATATATTATTGTTTGCCATCCCCTTTGCTTCAAGTAATCTAAACCTTGAGCAACATCGGGCGCATTTAAATCGTGAAATAAAATTATTGCATCTTCCTCAGCAAATTGTTCGCAAACAATTGCGTCATTTAACGGGCCCGGCGCTCCGTGTTCTCCGTCAATAAAAATTAGCGACCATTTGCGGTTAAATTGATTTGCTAATTCCTCTACTCTTTGGGGGCTGTAACCGGGTATTAGCTCGACGGTAGTTTGCACGCCAGACGCATTGAGAGCGCCTTGAATTGAATCGATGACGCTTTGTCTGATGTCCTCTCTTTCTAACAGCGGATCGACGACATCTAATGCAACTCCGGCGAGGGCTAAGTGACAGGCTGACCAACCCAGCCAGCAACCTATTTCTAGTGCTTTTTTACCTGCAAATTGCAGGGCTGTATTGTAAAGGATGTGTGCTTCGTCGCGGCTGAGAAATCCTACTGAACTCGCACGGCTATCGACATACCAATTGTGCGGGATTTCTCGGCGCAGGTAAGGCCAGGGACAAGTATTAGTGTCGCCTACAATCATGTTGGGAAAGTAGGCATCTGGGAGGATAATTTTCAATCCGGGCGACACGTAGTCTCCGCCCGGCAATAAAGTATTGTTTGTGATTTCAGATTGTGGTTGTATTGTTTTTAACTGTGGAGATACTGGGGGTTGTATCGGTTGGTAGCGGAGACTAATTTCTACTTGATTCCCGTCGGTTGTTGCTAATTTTACTAAGTCGTGCTTGTGACCGGTGATGTGCAGAATGCCGATCGCCCCGTGCGGCAAATACGGCTCCACAAAACAGGCTTGCTGCTTGTCCCAAACGGGCAAACCGAAGTTGCAGCTCCAGTTACAGCTAGCGGGCAGCATCTCTGTGCGATCGAACATTTCAGTGCCGTAAACCAACCGATTTAAAGCTATTTGGTCAGTCATCAAAGAAACGTGCCGCTGCAAGCCCTGTTCTAAATATTCCGCCCAAAGTTCCCAGTGCGGCGCGTCTTTGTGCAGCGCGAAAATACCTGCATTGATGGTTGGGTAACTGTGCAACTGTTTTGCCACTTCGTCGCCAAAAACTGCTTGATAATCGCGGTAAACAAATTCCCAGTACCAAGGCAATTTGCCGTAAGCTAAATAATAGCCTCTATCCAATTCTGGAACAACTGCCAAACCACGTTTTTGGGCTCCTTTCACAAAAATTTCAACACTTGTCCAATCTTGCACCCAAGCATCGGCATCTATCCACAGGTAGATTTCAAAATTGGGAAAGTAGCGGCGCAGAAACGGACGCGCTAAAAGTCCTTTGAGATAGTCAGCCGCTTCATTTTTGCCGGGAAAGTCAAACTCCCAATCCGGTTTTTCAATAAAATTAACTTGTGTTTCCAGCCATTGCAACTGTTCCGAAGTACAGCCGAGATCGAAAAAGCCGATCGCCACATTTTCACTCTCTGATTTTTCCCGCACCGATAAAATAGTGCCTCGCACCAGTTCAAAGTAATTTGCATCGGCAGCCGTAATGATGATAATCTGCATAATAAGTTCGATAGAAGTCGGAAGAAGGAAGAATGTTTATACAGCATAAAGTATACTATTGAGGATGACTTATGAAAAACCCAACAGGAAAAGTTTATCTAGTCGGTGCGGGGCCGGGGGATTGTAACTTGATGACAGTGCGATCGCACCAACTGCTATCCCAAGCCGAAGTCTTAATCTACGACGCCCTCATCGACATCCCGCAACTCGCATTAATTCCAGCAACTTGTCGAAAAATCGAAGTTGGCAAACGCGGCGGTCAACCTTCCGCCCAGCAACAAGAAATTAACCGATTGCTGGTAGAACATTGCCAGCTAGGCAAACAAGTAGTTCGGCTCAAAAGCGGCGATCCATTTATTTTTGGTCGCTCTAGTTCTGAAATTCAAGCATTAATTGCAGCGGGGTGCAAGTTTGAAGTAATCCCCGGAATATCATCAGCATTAGCAGCTCCTTTACTAGCAGGGATTCCCCTCACAGATCCGGTGATGAGCCGCTGTTTTGCGGTGATGAGCGCCCACGAACCGGATGCGCTGGAATGGGAAGCTTTAGTGCGGATTGAAACTTTAGTCATATTGATGGGAGGACGCAATTTAAGCGAGATCATTTGGCAACTGCAAAAACACGGACGATCGCCCGAAACACCGATCGCCATTATCCGAGATTGCGGCCGCCCCGAACAGCTTATTTGGATCGGCACTCTCTCCAACATTCTACAGCAAACAGCCGGTGAATCTCTATCGCCTTGCGCGATCGTCATTGGGGAAGTAGTTAGATTGCGCGAATATTTAATCGAGCCTGAAAACAGCAACACCAGCGGGAATCACAGCCAATTGCCGCTATCGGGAAAAACCATTTTAGTCACCCGCGCAGCTTCTCAGTCGGGTCAATTTAGCGATCGACTCCAGCAACTCGGTGCCCGCGCGATCGAAATGCCAGCATTGGTAATTGGTGCGCCTTCGAGTTGGGAACCGTTAGACAGCGCGATCGTCCAAATGTCAAGCTTTCACTGGTTAATTTTCAGTTCCCACAACGCCGTAGACTGGTTTTTTCAGCGATTAGAAGCCAAAGGCAAAGACGCCCGCAGCTTGTTTGGCATTAAAATCGCAGTAGTGGGGAAAAAGACAGCAGAGAGTTTGCGATCGCACTCGCTACAACCCGACTTTATCCCCCCCAACTTTATCGCCGATTCCCTAGTCGAAAACTTCCCCGACAATTTGGAAAACTGCAAAATCCTATTTCCCAGAGTAGAAAGCGGCGGAAGAGAAGTTTTAGTTAAAGAATTCACCGCCAAAGGTGCGCAAGTAATCGAAGTACCAGCGTACCAATCTTGCTGTCCCGAAACAATCGATCCGATCGCCCTAACAGCACTCCAAAATCAAGCCATAGATATCATAACTTTTGCCAGTTCCAAAACCGTACATAACTTTTGCCACCTGATCGAAAAAACTCCCGAATTCTGCTTGTCTCAGGATTGGCTAGAAAGCGTTTGCATCGCCTCCATCGGCCCGGAAACCTCCAAAAGCTGCCTAAATTTATTGGGCAAGTTAGACGTAGAAGCCACAGAATACACATTAGATGGATTGACTGAGGCGATTATTCAATGGGCAACAAAACAGCAAAATTTGTAACTTTACTTTACTCTTCAGTCTGCGGAGGCAGACGAAAGTTTGTGTAGACGCGGTTTCAACCGCCGAGTTTTACCTGTCAACTGTCCACTGAATGAAGGGTAGCCCTTGATCATCTGCTCTGCAAGTTGTAAAATGGTGTAAAATAACTAGGAGGAAACATGACCGCAAAAGACCAACTTCTCCAAGAACTCGACCAAGTACCAGAACCTCTGTTGAAAGAAGTGCTTGAGTTTGTACTAGCCCTCAAAGCAAAAAATCCTGAAAAATCAGATAAAAGTGATGTTTGGAACGCTTATCTAGAATCTAAAAAAGAACGAGAGGAGGTTTACCGTCGCCTTGCAAACTCCTAAATTTATTTCCATAGATGAAGTATTAGAACTTCATGAAGACCAAATTTATAGCTTTGGCGGCACTTCCGGCGTTAGGGATGAAGGCTTGTTAGAGTCAGCTTTGGCTCAACCTCAAGCAACTTTTGGCGGTCAACTTTTGCATCCAACAATTAGCGAACAAGCTGCCGCCTATCTCTATCACCTAGCGATGAATCATCCATTTATTGATGGAAATAAAAGAACCGCTTTTGCCGTGGCAGATACATTTTTGCGTGTGAATGGCTGCACTCTAAATTTGACGGACGATCGAGCATATGATTTAGTCATGCAAGTCGCACGGGGAACGATGACTAAAGAAGAATTAAGCACCGAGTTGGAGTCATGTATTGTTTAGTTTTATTAACAAGTAACTCGCTCGACATACGTTGAAATTAGGAAAATGCGCAGTGCGCACCCTACAAGTGACTGTAGACCTAGCAAATCGCGGAACAAAATAGCGAGTAAAATTATCAGTAAAGAACAAAGCCGATCGCCCCAAGCGTCAAAACACTAATCAACCTAAAAACAAAAAAATCCCAAACCACCAGCAGCTAACCGCCCTACCCAACTACCAATTAGCAATACCATGAATAGAAACTTTTCTCGTTTCGACACCCTCGCCACCTTGCTAGCAGGAACCACCGCAGCCTTAACCATAGTCATCAGCCAACCCGCGATCGCCAAAACTCCCCAAGAAGTCGCCAGTATTGCCGGGCCGCTGACAGTACAAATTAACAGTTCCCTAGGAGACGGTTCTGGGGTAATTATTGCTAAAAACGGCAAAACTTACACAGTTTTAACAGTCAATCACGTCGTAGAAAAAGCAGACGTGAAATACACCGTTCGCACCTCGATCGGCAAAAACTATCAAGCCACCGCAGTCACCCGCTTGCAAACAGCAACAACAGACGCCGATTTAGCCGTCGTCAAATTTGAAAGTCCCGAAGAATATCCAGTGGCGACGATCGCCGATTCCGACGCGGCCGTCATCGGCACTCAAATCTTCGTTTACGGCTATCCCGCTACGGGCGGACTCTTCGGCGCCGAACGAGAACCAGAACTGTCTCCCGGACTCGTTACCAGCCGCCCGCGCAACCGCCCCGAAGGTTACAATTTGCGTTATCAGGCAGTAACTTGGAGCGGTATGAGCGGCGGGCCGGTGTTCGACTCCGAAGGCCGAGTCATCGGTTTACACGGACAAGGGGAATTCGGTTTTGCTCAAACCAGTTCCGGCGAAGTCGCCCCGATTAAAACCGGATTTAACGCAGCAGTTCCGATCAATACATTTATCGCGAAGCTACTGGCGGCGGGAATGAACAAATCCGAGTTGAAAGTAGACAATACTCCCCCAACCGTCGGCCCGGTATCCACCGCCAATCCGCTAGACGCCCAATCCTATTATTTTCGAGGACTTTCTCGGTTAGATCGAGGAGATGCTTGGGAGGCGATCGCCGATTTCAACAAAGCACTCGCTTTCAAGCCCAAGAACACCCCAGAATTGCATTTCAATATTGGTAATGCGCGCACGCTGATCTCCGTCATGCCCGACCCCACCCGCGGTTCCACGGCTATTCAAGCATACACGCTGGCGATCGCAACCAACCCCGGTTTTGCCGACGCCTACTACAACCGAGCCTTAGCTTACCTGGCGACAGAAGACAAACCCAAAGCAATTGCCGACTTTCAAAAAGCAGCAGAACTTTACAAGCAAGGCGGCAGAACCAGCGCCTATCAAGACGCCCTCAACCGCATCAAACAATTGCAGTAGAATTAGAATTTAAGAATTAAGAATTAAAAATGAATAATCCCATTTTTAGTTCTTAATCTAGTTCATACAAACAGCAGGTAAATAATCATGACTGCGATCACATTAAATCTCAATTCCATTGTGAAACTAACTTCCGAACAGTTTTATCAACTGTGTGAAGAACACCGCGATTTACAATTAGAGCGCAACGCCAACGGAGAATTAATCGTCATGCCGCCAACCGGAGGAGAAACAGGGAAACGCAACTTAACAGCAGGCGCTCTACTCTGGATCTGGAACGACCAAACCGAACTCGGTGAAGCCTTTGATTCCTCCACAGGATTTACTCTTCCCAATGGTGCAAACCGCTCTCCTGATGCGTCTTGGGTCGAAAAATCGCGGTGGGAAGCTTTGACATCGGAACAAAAAGACAAATTTATCCCCTTATGTCCTGATTTTGTCATCGAGTTTCTTTCTCCGAGTGACAGATTGATAAAGACTCAGGAAAAAATGCAAGAATATATGGATAATGGCTGCCGTTTGGGTTGGCTGATTAACCGTAAAAAACGCGAAGTAGAAATTTATCGCCCCGGCCAACCAGTTGAAGTTTTACAATCTCCTCTCACCCTTTCTGGGGAAGATGTTTTGCCGGGATTTGTGCTGAATTTGCAAAAAATTTGGAATTAGTAATATCAAACTATAACTTCGCCTATCTTCGGTTCGATCGTTCGGACTTTAGTCCTCATCAAAGAAGGACTGAAGTCCTCACGCTCGATCCAATTTGATTGTACATAAAATTGATATAATTGTCAATATTTATAAAATTAAGGCTAGCGAATTATGGTTCAAACTATTCAAGCTAAAAATGTCACGCTAGCAGAATTAAAAACACTTTTCAACCTGCAACTTGTCACAGACGACCAATTTTTCCCTGAATGGCAAGACGAGTTGCCAGAAATCACCGACTTTCAGAAACGACAGCTAGATCAGATTCAAGCGGGTTACTTCAACTTGCTAGAGTATCCGCCGCTGCTGGAAAAAACCATCAGTTTGTCGATCGTCTCTCCGCTGTTATTTGCTGGCGAATTTTACCTGCACCCATTTTATATTAAACCGGAAAAATCTGTCGAAATTTCCGAAGAAGATGAAGGCGTAATTATTAAAGGCAGCCTCGACACTTTAGTTTTAAAAGACCAATTGTGGCTGATGGTAATCGAATCGAAACGAGTTTCGTTTTCCATCGAAGCGGGGCTGGCGCAAATCTTAGCTTATATGCTGGCAAATCCCAATCGCGACCAACCCAGTTACGGCATGATTGCTACAGGTGGCAGTTTCATCTTTGTCAAATTAGTCAACGGAGAATCACCGCGATATGCCACATCTGATTTATTTGGAATTAGCAATCGTACCAATAATCTACACGATGTACTCCGCATCCTCAAACGCTTGAGTCAGATAGCTGCTAACAATTAGTCATCAGTCATACCATATCACGTCCGGTCAATTAGCATAACAAAAAAGGTTCGTAGTACGCCCGAAAGTCCGCTCTTTTCTCAAGACTAAAGTCCGAACGATCGAACCTTAGGTATTAGTCATTCGCAAGGTTGAGCAGCCATCATCAGCGAATCAAGGGATTTTTGTTTTGTGCGATCGCAAATATCGTTTTCTCGATTCTACTCAATCTCGTCTCTGGGCGTTTAGCACTTTGAATCCAAAATAAAATATTTTTTTTAGTTGTTTTGTTGAATCTTGCAAAGTTGCTGTTTGCAGTATCATCTGTTTCTAAAGCTTCTTTTAAATCTGCTGGAATCACTAATGCTTCAATCAAATCTAAACTTGTCCATGAGCCATCTTGTTTAGCTGCTATAATTTTTTCTAACCCAGCTTCGGTCATCTGCCCCTCAGCAATTAATTCTTCGATATATTGCTTGTTCAATGTTGACCAGACACTTTTGGGTTTTCGAGGCGTAAAGATTTGTCGGTAACTTTCTGCATCCAAGGATTTGACTTTGCTGTCAATCCAGCCAAAGCAAAGCGCCTCTTTGACTGCTTCGCTGTACAGCACGCTTGGTTTGCCACTTTTGACTTTGTAGTAAACCAGCCAAACTCCGATCGCCTTTCCAGAGTTTTGATCCAACCACTGCCGCCAGCAGGCGCGATCGCTAGCATAAACCATATCGAGTTGGTCTTCAAATTTCGGCATAACAGCAAAGAGATTTAACCAAAACTATCTTACCAAGGCGAACCAATCATCGTAAAAGCCGCCCAATAATAAGGATGCGACAAATTACGATCGCCCCTAGCGGCCAACTCCGGCGGCAAAGGCAGAGCTTGATTGTTGCCCGATCGTACCAAATAA
>NZ_JAUBOJ010000004.1:0-55835 GCF_036700185.1 Microcoleus sp. BM001215392
CTAATAACTTATATGCGGTCATGCTTCTTCAGGCTTCAAAAACCAGATGCACCCATTTTTTTTACCACTCACTCGCTATCTGAACCACACAAATTGATTGAAGTGTGACATGACACTGGGAGAATCTCAGTTTTGCATTTATTATAGTGCTGTTCCGGCTCGCGTATTGTAAAATACGCAAGCCGGGACAGCACTCAAAGAAAAAATGCTTTTTACAACAAAGATATGCTCCCCATGACACTCCGGGTAAGTCCCGAAATTAAAGGTGCAAAATGTATGGCTTACAGCGACTTCAGTTTAGCCAGCGTCAAAAAGGCTTTGAATTTAACGATTTCGCCGAGGCAAGATTTGTTCTCTGCTATACCTGCTTTGGAACCCAGCAATTATTTAACAGAAACTTTACTTTATAACGTTCCTTTTGCTCTGGCGAGCAATACCGAGAAATCGCGATCGGAGATGATTATTGCGCCGATTTTGCTAGAACTTACCCGACATTTTGCCGATCGCATCAGTTTGTTTTCCGGCGTCGATTTTACAGTTGACAGCGATTTGGGGTTAAATGGCAGTTGCGATTTTCTGATTAGTCGATCGCCCGAACTGCTGATTATTAGCGCGCCAATAATTTTGATTGTGGAAGCCAAAAAGGAAAATATTAATGCAGGCTTGGGTCAGTGTGTAGCAGAAATGTATGCAGCGCAACTGTTTAATGAACGGGAAGGCAATCAGATATCTGGAATTTGTGGAGTTGTGACTACCGGAGAAATTTGGAAATTTTTAAGGCTAGACGGACAGGCGATTAAAATAGATTTAGTAGAGTATTTTTTGAATCAGATTAATCAAATATTGGGTATTTTAGCGAACAGTATTAACAGTTGACCGCTTGACAGTTGACAGTTGACAGTTGACAGTTGTTGGCGAACAACGAATTTTGATATGGGTGAGATTGGGAAAAAATTTGACAACTTGTGTTTTGACAAAATCGCTCGATCGAGATAAATTTTTATAAAAAGTCAAGAAACCAGGGTGCAATTGCCAAAGTAAATACTTAACGTTGTTTGTTTGGAAAAATTAGCAAAATGCTAGACCTCCTGCTAATTAGCACTTTAGGATTTCTCGGTAGTTTCGGTCACTGTGCGGGGATGTGCGGCCCGCTGACAGTGGCGTTTTCGCTGTCTAGTTCCCGTAACGATAAATTAGCTGATTTCCGCTTTCACCTGCTGCTGAATTTGGGAAGAATTGCTGCTTACGGTTTGGTCGGTTCTGCAATTGGCGGGCTGGGTTCGGTGTTAATTGCTGGCGGACAAATGGCCGGTACTGGTAGTGAATTGCGGCGCGCGATCGCACTTTTGACAGGTACAATGCTGATTTGGTTCGGTGTAGCGCAAATTAAACCCGATTTTTTGCCGCGATTGCCGCTGTTACACCCAATAAAGCACGATCGAGTCGGACAAGCAATGAACCAGCTTTCGGCCCAAAAAACCTGGTGGGTACCGGTGGCTTTGGGTTTGCTGTGGGGTTTGATTCCCTGCGGTTTCCTGTACGCGGCGCAGATTAAGGCGGCGGAAACGGGAAATCCGATTTTGGGTGCGGCGACGATGCTGGCCTTCGGATTGGGCACGCTACCAACTATGCTGGGAGTGGGTTTTTTTGCTGGGCGATTGAGCGCAGACAGGCGGAGTCAACTGTTTCGGATGGGTGGTTGGGTGACAATTTCGATCGGGATTCTTACCCTGTTACGCACCGACGAAATGGTTGATTTTACAGGCCACGCAGCGCTGTTGTGCTTGATGCTAGCACTGTTGGCGCGTCCGGCGAGCAAGTTTTTGCCGCAACTGCTGCGCTACCGCCGCGCCTTGGGTGTGGGCGCCTTTGTCCTCGCACTCGCCCACACGTTGCACCTGCTAGATCATACGGTGAAGTGGAATTTTGATGCTGTGTCTTTCATGGTGCCGCAGCATCAGTTAGCGATGGTGGCTGGGATGCTGTCGCTGCTGTTGATGATACCTGCGGCTGTTACCAGTGTCGATCGCCTTCAAAATTATTTAGGGAAGCGGTGGCGGCAAATTCATTTGCTAACAGTACCCGCTTTTTTGCTGTGCGCCCTACACGCAATACTCATCGGTTCCCACTATCTCGGCGGTTTTGAATGGACGGCGGTTAATCAATGGCGGGCGCTGCTGTTGGGAATAATTGCCTTGAGTGTCTTATTTGTGCGATCGCGCTTATTTTGGTCAATTTTATCACTAGAGAAGTTCTATGTTTCGCCTGTCAAACAAAAGTAAAATTTTGGGATTATTAGTTTTTTGTGGATTGCTAGTCCAAGCCACAATCCCGACAGCGCCGCAATTTAACTCGATCGCAGTTTTCGCCCACCAAGTCGAAGTTTCCGGAGATGTAGCCGCTACTTTTCACCTGGAACCAAACCACAATCCCCGCGCCCGAGAGCCTGCAAAAGTCTGGTTTGCGCTGACTCGCAAGGGCGGTCAAATTATCCCGTTAGAGCAGTGCAATTGCAAATTAGCTGTTTATCCCAAAAATCACAAAAAGGGGGATAAGCCGCTGATCCAGCCGTCTCTCAAAGCCATATCTGCCGAAAAATATCAAGGCATTCCCGGGGCTGATATCGTGTTTCCCAAAGCTGGCATTTACGAACTGGAATTGAGCGGCACAGCCAAAGCAGGAGCTAATTTTAAATTCTTTGAACTAAGTTACACTGTCACCGTTAGATAATTGACAAATACTGTTTGCAGTTGCGTTTAATCGCTGATGAGCAACTGGGAGGCGATCGCTAAATTATACCATTTTTCAAAATAATGCAAATGCAACTGTATTTGTAGTATTTGTAGGGTGCGTCGCTCTCCACAATCCCTAAATTCAATCGACTTGGGGAGTGGCGACGCACTTTACACATCGGGGAAAACAAACAAACCCAAAAAATTTTATGTTGCACGATTTGTGAAAAATGGTACTACTATTATAGCAACTACCAACACAGTTATGACCTGCTTAATTGCTAAAACCCTTGATTGTATTTCCGACTTCCATCGAACTTCTTCCGACTTCCTTCAATCCGTTACATCCGTTACACAATCCGTTACACAATCCGTTGCCGAACTTGCTTCTTCCTTCAAATCTTAATTTTTAATAAAGATAACTCAGTTAATTCTGCACTATGTAAATTTCTGCGTTACATTGTCAGTGTCAATTATGAAACTTGTGCAAACTCACCTCTATTGAACTGACCAAAGGAGATAATGATGGATATCTTATCTAACACGGTGGCGCTATCGCGGATGCAATTTGCGCTAACCGCCATATTCCATATGCTGTGGCCAGTTCTGACTACTGGAATGGGGATTTATCTGGTAATTGTTGAAGGAATGTGGCTGAAAACTCGAAATCCCGACTACTACCACCATGCTCGTTTTTGGTCTAAACTCTACGTACTAAACTTCGGTATTGGAGTAGCTTCAGGAATTCCGATGGAATTTCAATTTGGTACGAATTGGGCACCATTTTCTGAAGCTGTTGGTGACTTTTTTGGTAGCATTTTGGGCTTTGAAGCTTCCATGGCATTTATGCTAGAAGCCGGCTTTCTAGGAATTATGCTGTTTGGTTGGGAGCGCGTTCATCCGCTGGTTCATTTGTTCGCTACAATCATGGTAGCTTTCGGTGCTAATCTATCAACAGTTTGGATTTTAGTCGCTAACTCTTGGCTGCAAACTCCGGCGGGCGGAGAAATGGTTAATGGCAAGTTTATTGTCAGCGATTACTTTCAAGCAATTATGAACCCGTTTGCATTAAACAGCATTCTCCATATGTTTTTTGCAACTTTAGAAACTTCACTGTTTGTGATTGGCGGTATTAGCGCTTGGTACATCCTCAATAAGCGCAATCAAGCCTTTTTTTCCAAATCGTTAAAAATTGCGATCGCCACAGCCATCGCCGTTGCACCTTTGCAGATATACATCGGACATTTGAGTGCCGAACAAGTATATCACTATCAACCTACTAAATTAGCAGCAATTGAAGCTAAATGGGAAACCTCAGCAGCCGGAGAGTCTGCTGATTGGACTTTGCTAGCTTTGCCTAATGAAAAAGCCCAAAAAAATGATTGGGAAATTAAGGTGCCCAATGGCTTAGGATACGTTCTGGAATTCAAACAAAAACTCTCAGAACCAGTCCTCGGTTTAAAGGAATGGAAGCCAGAAGATAGACCCCGGATGGTAGGTTTAATCTACTATTGTTTCCGCATCATGTCCGGCATTGGCTTCTTCTTTGTAGGATTGATGCTATTTAGTATAATTCAGTGGATACGGGGCAAACTTTCTGCTGAAAATATCGGCAGTCAACCTTGGTTGATGCGCGCTTGGGTATTAGCTGCTCCCCTGGGATATATTGCAGTAGAATCGGGTTGGATTGTCCGCTGTGTCGGCAGACAACCGTGGGTTTTATACGGGCAAATTCGCACGGCTGATGCGGTGTCAAATATACCCGCTACCAATGTTTTAACTTCTCTGACTTTCTTTGCGGTTATCTACAGCTTTTTGTTTGTTTGTGCCATGTATTTTGGCAGCAGAATTATCCGCCAAGGCCCTAATTTAAGTCTGCCCGTGCCAGGTTTAGACAATCAACCTGCAATCGAAACTCAACCAGCAGAACACATTCCCGATCAACGCCCTGTAGAAGCACAACAATAGGAGATTTTATGCAAGCTTTGGAGCATTTTCTCCCGCAGGTTTGGTTCGTAATTTTAGGCATTTTTCTCTTGCTCTATGTCATGTTAGATGGTTTTGACTTGGGAGTCGGAATCTTGTCTCTGACTGCGAGCGACGAGGAACGCCGGGGCATTTTAATGACGAGTCTGGGCAACGTTTGGGATGCTAACGAAACTTGGCTGGTGTTGATGGGAGGCGCTCTGTTTGGTGCTTTTCCGCTGGCTTACGGTACGATTTTGACGGCTCTGTACATCCCGATTTGCATGATGCTTTTTGGGTTGATCTTTCGGGCTGTGGCGTTTGAGTTTCGGGAACACTCTAATCGGAAAAGATTCTGGAATTACGCTTTTGGTGCTGGCAGTTTCTTGGCGTCTTTAGCTCAAGGATTCGCTCTCGGTGCAGTGCTCGAAGGCATTGCTGTTGATGACGCTGGTCATTTTGTCGGTACTACTTGGGATTGGCTGGATTGGCGATCGATCTTGGTGGCTTTGACACTGGTTCAAGGCTATGTTTTGATCGGTTCAACTTATCTGATCATGAAGACTGACGGGGAATTGCAAACAACTCACTATCGCACTGCTAAAATTGCGGCGGTGACGACTTTGATCGGAGCAGTTTTAATTACAATTGCCACTCCGGTTTTTTACGAAAGTACGCGGGCGAGGTTGTTCGATAAACCGCTGGTTTATGTGTTTGTAGCGATTCCTTTGCTGGGAGTGCTGTTTGTGGGAATGTTACTTAAAAGTCTAGCCAACAAAGAAGAACGGACGCCGTTTGTCTGGACGATTTTGATTTTTTTGCTCAGTTTTATCGGCTTGGGATTGATTGTGTTTCCCTATATTATTCCCACTCAACTCACGATTTACCAAGCCGCTGCTGCGCCCAGCGCCCTGGTATTTATGATTGTGTTCATTGGCTTTCTGATCCCGATTATGATTTTTTACAATATCTACAATTATGTGGTGTTTCGGGGTAAGGTTGCTGGCGGATATCACGGCGAATAAAATAGGTTCGTAGTGAGGACTTCAGTCCTCATGAAATAAATATGGAAGGACTAAAGTCCTCACTACAAACCTGGAAGGACTAAAGTCTTCACTACAAATCTGGAAGGACTAAAGTCCTCACTACAAACCTGGAAGGACTAAAGTCCTCATTACAAACCTGGAAGGACTAAAGTCCTCATTACAAACTTATTTTTTATAAGGGAAGTTCGATCGCAAATTCTGTCCCCTCACCCAAAACCGAATGGCATATCAAGACTCCACCGTGTTTTTCCACAATAATGCGATAGCTGATGGCTAAGCCCAAACCTGTGCCTTTTCCTATGGGTTTGGTGGTGAAAAATGGATCAAATAATTGGCTCCGCACGTCTTCTGTCATGCCGATCGCATTATCGGCAATCCAGATGCAAATACTATTTTTGTTAAGGGTTTCTGTGCGAATGCTAATAGTTGGTTCCCAGTCGCCACTGCCCGTTTGCGAATCCCTCGGAGACGATCGCTTTTTTTGCTTGCAAGCATCTTCCAAGGCATCAATACTGTTGCTCAGCAGGTTCATAAATACCTGATTTAGCTGACCTGCATAACATTCAATTAACGGCACCGTACCATAATTTTTGATAATTTTTATCTCAGGATATTCGGCTCTAGCTCTCAGTTTGTTGTGCAAAATCAGCAGCGTGTTATCTATACCTTCGTGAAGGTTGGCTGGCTGTTTTGCGGAGTTGTCTAAACGGGAGAAATTTCGCAAACTCAGAACAATTTCGCGAATGCGATCGGCTCCCATTTTCATAGAAGATAAAATTTTTCCTAAATCTTCTCTGAGAAATTCTAAATCGATGTTTTCAATATATTCTTGAACTTCTACAGTTGGCTGAGGATAGTGTTTTTGGTAAAGTTCCACAAGCTGCAATAAGTCTCTCATATATTGACTGGCATAGGAAATATTGCCGTAGATAAAACTGACTGGGTTGTTGATTTCGTGAGCCACTCCTGCTACCATTTGACCGAGACTTGACATTTTTTCGGTATGAATTAGGTGGGCTTGAGTTTCTCGGAGTTCTTTGAGAGCAATTTCTAGCTGCTGAGCTCTGTTGTTGGCGATCGCCTCGGAGAGCCGCAAAGCATCCTCGGCTGCTTTGCGCTCTGTCATGTCAAAAATGGCGCCGTTGAGCGATAAAACTTTACCTGCGGTGTTGAAAATTGCTTGACCTTTTTCTGCAACCCACCGCAGGTTTCCGTCACTGTGAATCAGCCGATATTCGAGCGTGTAAGGTTGTTTTGTCTCGATCGCCCTAGCGACAATTTTATCGATCTCTTGGGCGTCATCAGGATGAACAATGCTCCCAAAAGCCTGCACCGGTTGGAGCGTAAAATTAGCTGCGGGATAACCGGAAATAGCTTCTATGCCGCTGCTGATAAAGGTTACGATCGATCGCCCCGCAGCACTGCACCGGTAAACGGCGCCGGGAATGTTAGAAACTAACGATCTAAATTCTTGTTCCCTTTCTCGCAAAGCTGCTTCAATTCGCTTGCGCTCGCTAATGTCGCGAGCAAAGGCGCACTGATATTCTTTGCCGTTAAATTGCAAGTGGTCGATCGTAATTTCCACCGGAAAAATTCTACCGTACTTAGTCAGGTGGTGAACTTCTATATTAACTGAACCGCACCTTTTCAAGACTGTCCAGTGCAAATTCCAAGCAGTTTCTGGAAAATCTGGATTGATGTCGTGTACGCTCAGAGCCAGCAATTCTGTGACAGAATATCCTAAGGAAGAGCAAGCGGCGTCGTTGACGTACAAAAATTTACCATCCGAGCCGATCCAAAATACCGCATCTGCCGATCGGTCGATCGCAAATTGAGTCAGTTGCAACTTTTCCTCAACTAGCAGCCGCTCCGCAATTTCTTTTTCTAACTGTCCTTCCAGCGAATTAAGAGTTAAAGTGCGATCGACAATCGTGTCTGCATTTCCCTCGGCGATGGGTAGCTGTAGCAATTTTCCTGTCTCGATACCCTGGCTTTGCTGATTTTCTGTTAGTTGTTTTAACGGCTCTTGTGAAAGATTTTTGGTAAGATGCAAACCAGATTCGGCAAGTAATTTGTGCGCTGGCGGCATGGCGGCGGCGACTAACAGCAAAGAAATCAAAGCAATTGCAGCTTTCAGAGTTAACGACAGCCAATAAATCGAATGCGTCATCGTCCAAACAGCCGTCAATTGAGCAGCCCCGCAGCTCAAAAAACCAACAGCAAACAGCAGCGCAATCTTGCGGTAAGAACTTTGGCGCGTCGCCCAAACCAAAGATAGGGCAACAAATCCATAAACCAGTGCCGTCACTGAGTCAAAAACAGCGTACAGTCGCAACTCATCCAGCGCGCCGCATTTGATTGCCCAAGATACAGGAAGTGTCGAAAAAAAAATTGTTAATTGTTCTTGCATAAAGTTCAAAAAAAGTTATCTGTCCCAATGCAAATCAGATCAAATACAACTATTTGATTTGGGTAATTGAAATGTTTACATAATTATATACTTTTTTCATTTTTTATGAAACAGCTATTTTTGCAGTAACTGTCAAAACTGTGTAGGTTGAGAGAGGTTTCTCGCCCGGGCTCGCCAGCCCTGAAAGAAACCCGGCCGGGTTTCTCGGTATATTTATGATAAATCGTGGAAAAATTTGTAGTAACCAAGTTTCTCATACCTGCGGGTCAGCCCTGAAACAGTCCCTAGCTGTTGAATCTAAAATCTCAAGTCTCAAATCCTAGAATTTCCTGCGCTCCGACAACCACCACAATCAGATTAGTTAGCCGTCAGGACTACAGCACTCTGATGGATTAGGACTCGGATTCGCAGCAATCCAACAGTTTTTATTACTGGCAATTGATCTAACATCAGCCAAGCTGCGAGCCCGAAGTTTTTCACCCAGGCTCACAGATAAACTAGCGGGATTTTAAGCCAGCTACGGTCTCATTTTGGCGCTAGTTAATTCGAGAATTAATTAAGCGCCTCCTAGAACCCACTGCACCAAAGTCCGAACTCCAAACCCGGTAGCTCCCGGGCCGTTATAGCCGTTTTCTTTGTCGCTCCAAACCGGGCCGGCAATATCTAAATGCGCCCAAGCAGTATCCTTGACAAACTGCTTTAAAAATAGCGCCGCGGTAATTGAACCACCTGCTCGCGGCCCAGTATTTTTCATGTCGGCGTGCAATGCTTTTAAGCCTTCAAAATACTTTTCTTCCATCGGCATCCGCCAAAACTTTTCGCCAGCTTTTTCTGAGGCGGCGACGATTTCGGCGGCGGTGCTATCATCTGGACTCCACAAGCCGGCAATATCTTCTCCTAAAGCAATGACGCAGGCGCCGGTCAGAGTTGCTAAATCGACAATTGCGTCCAGGCCCAATTTATCAGCAAATACCAAAGCGTCAGCCAAGGTCAAACGGCCTTCGGCGTCGGTATTGTTAACTTCAATTGTTTTGCCGTTAGAAGCTGTGAGGATATCTCCCGGGCGCATGGCGCGGCCGCTAATCATGTTTTCGGTGACGGCGCTGATAAAGTGAACTTCTACATCTGGTTTGATGTGACCGATCGCCAAAGCCGCTCCCAAAGTAGCCGCCGCGCCGCCCATATCTATTTTCATCATTTCAATACCGCTGCCCGTTGCTTTGATGTTCAAACCGCCGGAATCAAAGGTCAATCCTTTGCCGACAATTGCAATTTTGCGGCGCGGCGTGCCTGCGGGTTTGTATGTCAGGTGGATGAATTTAGGTGGCAAATCGGATGCTCTGGCGACGCCGAGAAATGCTCCCATTCCGAGTTTTTCGCAGTCTTCTTGCTCCAATATTTCTAATTCTAAATCGCATTCAATAGCGAGTTTTTTAGCAGTTTCTGCCATGGTAATCGGGGTGACATAATTTGCCGGCGCTGCGACTAATTCCCGTGCTAAAATGACTCCGGCTGTGATTTGGCGCGCGCGGGCGATCGCGCTTTCGGTACCAGCAAAACCGAGCAAATGAATTTGTTCTACTTGGGGGCTTTTATCGTCGGGCTCCGATTTGAAACGGTTGTCTTGATTTAGGGAGAGTTCTACACCTTCGGCGATGGCGCTGGCCGTGACATCCGGTTGATTTTGCCACACCGGGAAGCTAATTCCTAGGGTTTTGCATTTCTCTTTTTTGGCTAACTTGGCGCCCACACCCGCAGCTTGTCGCACTGTGTCTAATTTTAAGTCTTCTGTTTTGCCCAAACCGACGATCGCAATTTTGCGAATCGGATTGTTGCCGCCGACGCGGGCGATCGCGCTCGTGCCCGCTTTACCCTGAAAATCTACTTCCATTAGCAGCTCTTTCAACGTGCCCGCCAACTTTTCATCTAATTGTGCTAGCTCGCCTGTGAGTTCTATAGCCTCCTCAAATAAACCAATTACCAGGGCGTCTCCCGTCCAAGCGGAGCGGGGTGTATCGGTGACTAGAAATTCCATGTTTTGATTTACAGTTAGATTTTAGATTTTTGATTGTACTTTGTCGTTGGTGGTTTGTGGTTTTTCCTTGGATGACGTAAATATATCGGTCGCACAAATTCTCTGCTCCATATCAAAATAAATTCTGGTACTATATCAGCCAAGTCTGCTGGCGATCGGTTGTTTATTGTTATTTTCTTAAATTTTCCCATGCTAAAGCGACGCAAAACCCGAGTTTATGTTTTAATTGGCGTTTCAGTTTGCGTAATCGCGATCGGCTCAGGGCTGGCGGCGGCGAAATGGATGGGTTTGCCCCCCTTCCAGAAGGCTCAGCTACCACCGGATGCAGCGAATTCCGAATCGTCGGTCAAGATGCTAGTGTCGCTCTCACCGAGCGATAGAGCCGCGAAATTGGTTGAACTTGCGGGCGATCGATCTAGGAATTCCAATGACCAGCAACAAGTCTCCCCTCAAAGCCGCGCCCGCTACCTGCTAGCTAGCGATTTAATCCAGCAAGGAAACGCCGCTAAAGCATTAACATTATTGGACAATTTAGAAACAGAATATCCAATTTTAGCCTCTCAGATTGCCCTCAAACGCGCGCAAGCTTATCAATTGAGCGGCGACAAAGGCAAAGCAGAAAAAGCATGGCAGGAACTGCTAAAAAACTATCCCAGCGACCCAGTAGCAGCCGAAGCTTTATCTGTTTTAGGAAAGTCAAAACCGGAATATTGGAAGCAAGCAGTTACCGAATTTCCCGCTCATCCGCGCAGTGTAGAAATTGCCCTCAACAAGTTAAAACAAAATCCCAATCAGCCGGAATTGATGCTGCTAGTAGCTAAATACGGTCATTATCTCAAAGATTACGGCACCGTATTAGAACAACTGGTGCAGCAAAACAGCGCTGCTTTGAAACCCCAAGATTGGGAAGATATAGCCTTTGGCTATTGGGAAAAACAGGATTATGGCAAAGGAGCTATTGCTTACGGGAAAGCTCCCCGCACCCCGAAAAATCTTTACCGCAAAGCTCGCGGTTTGTGGCTCGACGGCAAAATCCCGGAATCGAGAATTGCCTATCAAGAATTAGTGCGAGAGTTTCCCGATTCCGAAGACACAGGTTTGGGATTAATTCGGCTGTCGCGGGTCAGCGATCCCAAGGATGCGATGGTTTATCTCGATCGCGCCATCAGCAGTTTTCCCAACTATGCCCCCGAAGCTTTGCTAGATAAATCCCAACTGCTAGACAAAGCAGGCAGCGGTCAATCTGCTTCAGAAACTCGCAAATTGCTATTGACAAAATACAATAATTCTGATAAATCTGGCGAACTGCGTTGGGCGATCGCCCAGCAGTATGCCAAAGCCGGAGATTTCAAATCAGCTTGGCAGTGGGCCAGAGAACTAACCACCAACAATCCCGACAGCGAACAAGCACCAGAAGCAGCATTTTGGGTCGGGAAATGGGCTCTTCAACTCGGTCGCAAACAAGACGCCCAGACTGCATTTGAGTACACTATTTTACGCTATCCAGAATCATATTTCGCATGGCGGTCGGCCGTACTTCTCGGCTGGCCAGTAGGGGACTTTACCACAGTCAGAGATTTGTCTCCCAACGTAGTGCGGCCCCGAGGGCGCCCCGAACTAATCGCCGGATCTCCTGCATTGAAAGAACTTTATCAATTAGGTCAAGATAGAGATGCTTGGAATCTGTGGCAAACAGAATTTATCAACCGCGTCGAACCAAGTATTGCCGAACAGTTTACCGACGGTTTAATGCGAATTGGAGTCGGAGACAATTTAGACGGTTTGTGGATGGTTGGAAGTTTGCGCCAGCGCGACAAACCCGATGATAGAACTCAATACCTCGCTCTCAGACAGCAGCCTGCTTACTGGCAAGCACTTTATCCTTTTCCTTACTTAGAAAACATTACCAAAGGCTCCCAAGAAAACAAAATAAACCAAATATTAGTAACAGCATTGATCCGGCAAGAATCGAGATTTATGCCCGGGATTAAATCAGCAGTTGGCGCTACAGGTTTAATGCAGGTAATGCCAGAAACTGCTAGTTGGGTAGCCCAAAAAATTAACCTCAAAAAATATTCGCTGGAGAATGTGGACGACAATATTAAACTCGGAACTTGGTATTTGGATCACACTCACGACGAATACAAGAATAACTCGATGTTAGCTGTGGCGAGCTACAATGCCGGGCCCAATGCAGTAGCAGATTGGTTGAAGAGGTTTAGCTTTAGCGATCCCGATGCTTTTGCGGAAAAAATTCCGTTTCCTGAAACCAAAGGATATGTCAAATCTGTGTTTGAGAATTACTGGAATTATTTGCGGATTTACAATCCAGAAGTCAATCAGTTAATGAGCGAGCATTATGCGAATTCTCAGAAAAAAGCTAAGCCGCAGTAAATCTGGTTTGTAGTAATACCAACGGCATTGTTTTTGCAAGCTGGTATCACAGTTATTTTCTGTCAAACTCCGCCGGCAGCATTTTTTCCGGCTTAAACAGCCTCAACTCTTTACACATCTGGGTTGTTGTCGGGCCCTCACCCCGTCAGCAATCCCGATCGATCTCATGTCCGATCGATTACCATCACAAAAACGGTTCGAGAATTTGGACTTCAGCCTGCAAAATGCACTTTGGCGGAGGACGCCAGGACGCACGTGCGATCGTTAGTTATTGTACTCCAACACCACAAAATCACTGTTTTGTCAATACAAAAACACTTCCTTCATTCCCGCGCCCGATCCGCAAATCGGCATCCAAATAAGTAATATCCAGCCATCCCTGCTGTTCCCGAGGCTCCAGCCGGAAATCTACAGCAGCAAACTTTTTACCTGACTCAATTTCATTAATAAATTTTGCCGGAGATTCATAGCCGATCAATTTGCTCAAACCCAAGATCGATCGCTCAAACTTCACCTGGACTCGCCGTTCCGAAATCGCTTCAAATTTCGCAGCCACGCTGACAATTCCTTCTAAATAAGGCAAGCCGTAAACTTCGGCAATGTTGTATACTTTAGATTCTTTGACCCGGATGGATTGATAAATTTGCCCCAATTTCAACAAGGGAAAACCGTCTAAGCTCAGGAGTCCGCCGCTGGTGGTATACAATAACCGCCAATCGCCATTTAGCAGCTCTGCGGCTTCCACAGGACGAGATGTGGGGTTGTAATCTTCCAATTGGGCGATCGCGCTTAAAATCGCTTGTTTGTCGCCCGGAGTGGCCAGCAAACCGCGATTCTTACCAGCAATTATTTCTAATAGTCGTGATTTTTTAAGCATTTTTTTGATTTTTCAGTCGGCCTGGGCTGACGAAAGTTTGTGTAGTTGCGGTTTCAACCGCGCCCGTCTTGTTGAACTAATTACCTATTACCAATCACTAAAATACCAAATTTCACCAGATATAGCAGCGTCCGATAGAGAGATGCTGATTCTTGCTCGTTGGCGGCATAACGGCTGAGAACTACCCCGACGCTGACAGCACCCTGTTGCTCGATCGCCCGTAATATCTCCATCTGAATCTTAACAGATATTCTCCTGTCTCCACCGAAGCTAGTAAACCAAATAGTTTGCAATTGTTTTAAAATTTGTGGTGTGGCGATCGCACTGAGCCTCAGCATCATTTCATTGCTTAAAGCTTGAGTTGAATAGTGACCCAAAACCCGAAACGGATCGTCGCCCAGTGGATAAGGCGGTTTCCCTGGTTTCAAAGGAGCAGACTCCGGCGCCGAAACCCGAATTTCTGCTAATTCCCGCCACAACTGTTCGTAAGCCGCAATTACTACTTTCCAATCATAAATCTCCCTCGCCCTTTGTCTGGCATTTTCCCCCATCTGCTTTCTCAATTCGGGGTTTTCAATTAATACACACAAAGCGCGGGTGCAAGCCTCAATATCAACTGCTGTAGCTAGGGAAGTGTGACCCATATAAGTCGGCCAATTCAAACTACCGTCGAGATAATTTATCGCTAAATCCAAACAAGCAGACGGCGGCGGGATGACTGTGGGAATGCGAAAACCGTCGATTTCGTGGCGTACAGATTCTTTATATCCGTTCCAATCAGAGACAATCGCCGGCAATCCGTTCGCCATGGCTTCAATGGGCGTTAGTCCGAAGGTTTCTTGAATGTTGTCGGAAAGCGAAATAAAAATGTCAGCAGCCGACCAAATATTAATTCTAATTTCTGGCTGTCTGCCATCTAAAAAAATAGCATTCACCGAGGGACAAAAGATTTTAGCGCTATTTTTAAAGTCGGGTTCTTCTCTAGGATCTTCGATCCAACCGGCTTGAATTAAGTGGATTTTGGTTTTTGTCTGTTGGGCCGCCCGTTCCAGAGCGAGGTACATTGGTACCGGATGAGCCTTTGCCGAAAAAGTTAATCGACCGACAAATAACACGACAATATCGTCGGGAGAAATGCCGAGTTCGCGGCGCTGTCGATCGCCCGCCTTGATTGCTTCGGCACCCTGCGGAAACGCGCTGCAATCCACTCCTAGGGGAATAACGGGCAATTTGACCAAAATTTCCGGTTTACCGCCGTTGCGCTGCGCTAAATACTCAGACCACTCGGTCATAACTCCTTCTACGGCTGTTTTGACGGCGTTAGAGGTGCAGATCAGGGCATCCCAAGGCTGCATGGGTGCAGATATCAATTCGCCGATCGCCCCCATCACGTATTTTGTGCCGATCGTATGGGTAACACCACAAACGCTGTAAGCCCGCTGATCGACAAATCTGCGCCCCCAAGCCAGATTAGCAAGGGAGGGGTCGGGCCGATAAATTGTGCCTGGTTGAGATAGCAAATCCGGTCGTTCCGCGGGAATCCAGAGGACTTTCCGAGGTTGTTGCAGCCACGGTTGAATGCGCGAACAAAACTCCTGAAACGTTGCTGCGCTGTCTGCAAAACAGTATAGTCCGTCAGCCTGGCCGTGTTGCACCAAGCTTTTGAGAAATCCTTCTCCGGCTGAGTGACGCCCCAGAAGTTTTTTTCCTCCTGTGTCGTAACCCTCTTTGTTGTATAAAACCGCTGCCGTTGTATCCATCCTGACATTTATTGTTCGAGAGTTGACTTAATTCGGCAGAAAGCTTTGCGCATAGGGCTTTAAGGAAAAACTAGGAGACTGTTGTCAGCGTGCTGCTGGGGACAACCCCCTGTATCCAGGGATATCTTGAATGCGATCGTCTGAAACTGCAATACTTACTGCTAAAAAAGGATTGGCCAAAACGGATTTTAATGTTATCCTGAGGCCCATGATTGGGCGAGTTCCTCGCTCAGTCTGCCATCCTATCCGATCCGGAACCAAACAGTGCCTGTGGTATAATGCCCTAGCCCTGCTAAATGCCCGGGCTGCAAGCGCTCTATCGATAGAGCAGTCAGCCGGCAAGACATTACCTCTACTCGATCGCGTCTTTCTGTTTAGAAACCGAGAATCATGTACAACCCATCTCTGCGCCAAATCCCTCGCCACTTGCCTGCGGACGTAATTCCATTAAAGCAGCAATCATCTCTTTTAGACTGGTTGGAATCTAACAATCGCCTGTTAGCAAGGGATGTTCAAGAACCCGACTACCTGCACGAAGAAGAAATTTCTGAATTAATGGCAGTTGACGACAGTCCTTACGATGACTTAGAAGAAGAAGCAGAAGATGATGCGGGTGTAGGCGAGGAATAAGCTTAAACAGCTCAGTCTATTTTCCTTTTTTCGATTTTAGCTTAAATTGCAGCGCAGTGAATCTGGGAACCCCAACTCGGGCGTTACCTGAAGCACCCAGCAGACAAGAATCTAAAATTTGAAGCTCGTCTGCGACTTAAGTCTGGGGGTAGTACCCGTTTTTTGCGGGTAAAGGAATCAACCGGAAACAGGGAAGACAAACTAAGAGATTTTGCAGTCTCCTGTATCGCACCCTATTCCAAATTGTTAATTGCTTGCGCTCAAATGGTGTGTGTTGAGGAGTGATATGGATAATTTTGTGGATGAGAAAGTCTCTTTTACTATGCCTTTCAAACTTACGGGCAGGAATTTATTCCTGCTGCTGGGTTTGGGGCTGGCGATTGTAGCGATCGGTTTAGATGTAGCAGCGGGCAGATTTTTGAATTCGCCGACATCGCTATTTATGCCGCTAGTTGTTTGTGCTCTAGTTGCAGGGGGTTTGGGATATATAGTAATCCCCGTTCTCCAAAAACTCAAAGCAGGACAAATAATTCGTGAAGACGGCCCCCAAGCCCACTTGAAAAAAGCGGGAACCCCGACAATGGGAGGCATATTTTTTGTGCCGGTAGGAGTCGCAGTTGCAGTGTTTTGGTCGGGATTTAACCCAGATGTTGTTGCTGTATCGGCCTTAACTTTAGCTTACGGTTTCATCGGCTGGATCGACGACTGGCAAATTCTGCGCCGCCAGTCGAATAAAGGTATTTCACCTCGGATGAAATTGGCTTTGCAAGTAGGTTTTGCAACTGTATTTTGTCTGTGGCTGATGTTCCGGGAACCAGGTATTTCTACCAGCATTGCTTTGCCTTTCGGCTGGGTATTGCCTTTAGGTTTGCTGTTTTGGCCGCTAGCGGGTTTTGTATTGGTTGCTGAAAGCAATGCTACTAATATAACCGACGGCGTTGACGGGTTGATGGGAGGTTTAGGTGCGATCGCACTTTTAGGACTAGGCGCATCTGTAGCCTCAACTTCGCCAGAATTAATGATTTTTTGCGCCTGCGCCAGCGGCAGTTGTCTTGGTTTCTTAGCTCACAACCGCAATCCAGCCCGCGTATTTATGGGCGATACAGGTGCGTTAGCTTTGGGCGGTGCCTTGGCTGCGGTAGCTTTATTAACAAATAGCCTTTGGATATTATTAATAATCAGCGGTATTTTCTTTGTAGAAACTCTGTCAGTAATTGCTCAGGTAAGTTATTACAAAGCTACAAAAGGCCCCGATGGCATCGGCAAGCGTCTGTTAAGAATGGCTCCGCTGCACCATCATTTAGAACTCTGTGGCTGGCTGGAAACTCAGGTGGTTGGGATATTTTATTTAACTAATGGGGTGCTAGTGTTAATGATTTTGATGTTGACTGGCAACAGTTAATACCAGATTAGTAACAGACTTTACAGCATATGTAGCTGATGTTTTCTGCCATGTTAAAAAACAAATAAGATGCCCGTTCCACAGGAACTCAATGCAGTTGTGGAACGGGCATCTTATTTGTAAAAAAAAAAACACAGGCTCTTCGGCTTGTGCCACTAATATTAAATCGGGTGCATCTCGGTTTGGAAAATATATCGCTCCGGGGCGAAGCATGACCGCTGTGAATATGAGATTATAACTAATAACTTATATGCGGTCATGCTTCGCCCGGCTTCAAAAACCAGATGCACCCTATTAAATCTAGCTAAATCACAGGCTCTTCGGCCTGTGCCACTAATACTTCATTCTGTTGTGGAACTGGCCGAAGAGCCAGTGCCAAGCTCATAAGTTATAATTTTGAAAATTGCTCTCCCCAGTTAATGCAATGGAACTCAAAAAAAGACCGGGCAATATTTGGATAATTGCTTTATCTGCCAGCATTCTATTGCTAACAGGTAGCTTTTTTTTATACTGGAAACTTGTGAGACTGGGTTATGCTGTTCCCATTCCCTACATTTTAGATGTCTTCTGCTTCACTAATTGTCCTGCTGACGATTTAAATGTTTTACATACCCAATTTCCATCAGATAATTTATTCAACTACGGCAAACCCCTAGCACAATTTTTAGGCGAACCGGATAAGTTAGACAAAACTAGAATTTCTATTCTGGTTGAAAAATCAAAATACAGGCTGACTGTCTATGACAACAAACAGCCAGTCAAATCTTATCCTGTTGTATTTGGGAGCAATCCCGCAGGCGATAAACTAAAAGCAGGCGATTCGCGGACGCCGGAAGGAATTTTTAGCATAAAAGACCTTTATCCTCACGCAGCTTGGTCGAAATTTCTGTGGCTGGATTATCCCAGTAAACAATCTTGGCGAAAACATATCAAAGCCAAGCAAGCAGGTACAATCAAATGGTACGATAGTGTGGGCAGCGAGGTTGGCATTCACGGTGTGCCTGCTAATTCAAAGAAAATTGTCAAAGAGCGATCGAACTGGACTTTGGGCTGCGTTTCGCTGGAGAATCAGGATGTTGATGAGTTGTATCAGTTTGTACAAAAAGGTACAAAAGTAGAAATTATTCCATAACTAGCTTCGTATACCATTTTTTCAAAATCCTGCAACATTAGTCGAGCCGGGTGTGTCGCTACGAGCAATCCCTAAATTTTATGCCCTATCTCGCTAGCGACGCACCTGACAAATTGAGTGAACGAAACAACCCTCCGTTTCACTCCGCCCAACAATTCTATTGTAGCAAGCTTTTTTCTCAATGGTAGTAGCAAGGAATGCAATTCCCGATCGACTCAACAACCAGCAGAGAGGACTGAAGTCTTTACTACAAACTGGTAAGAGAGGACTGAAGTCCTCACTACAAACTGAAGAGATAGGACTGAAGTCCTCACTACAAACTGGTTCGGACTTTAGTCCTGATTGACTCAACAACCCGCAGAGAGGATTAATGAACAGTGCGGAGTTTTTACCGATTGTTTCGGTTGTGGTACCTGTTTACAACGGCGAGACGGATTTGCCGGATTTGATCGAGTGTTTGCGATCGCAAACTTACCCAACAAACAGAGTAGAATATCTCTTAGTAGACAACAAAAGTCGCGATCGCACTTCAACTATCCTTCAAGCAGCAGCCAAATCCCCCAAGCAAGAGGGATTCAATCAAATCACCATTCGCAATCTCACCGAAAATAAGATTCAAAGTTCCTACGCAGCCAGAAACAAAGGAATTCGCGCCTCAACAGGCGAAATCATCGCCTTTACCGACGCAGACTGTCGCCCCGAACCTCAATGGTTGGAAAATTTAGTTAAACCCTTCGCCGACTTATCCATCGGAATTACCTGCGGAGAAATCCTCGCCCTCCCCGGTAATACTCTCTTAGAACAACACGCCGCCCGCGAAAATACTTTATCTCAAAAACATACTCTCGCTCACCCTTTTTGTCCCTACGGTCAAACGGCAAACTTAGCTGTGCGCAGGCAGATTTTAGCACGAGTCGGTTTGTTTCGCCCGTACCTTACGAGCGGCGGCGATGCGGATTTGTGCTGGCGGATTTTGCGGGAAACATCCTATAAAATCTATTTTGCCGAAAACGCGATCGCCCGACACCGCCACCGTTCTACAATAAAACAGTTGCAAAGTCAATGGCATCGCTACGGTGAGTCGAATAAATATTTGCACGAACTCCACGGTGTCGATTTGATGCGAGAATTCACCACAGCGGAATATTTGTACCGGCTGGCTAGATGGCTGTTAAAAGAATTACCGGTTGCTGCCGCCAAATGCGCGATCGCCCGATCGGATCTGGTAGATTTGTTCCATACGCCGATCGGTCTGATAAATGTCAGGGCAAGGGCGATCGGACAGCGACAAGCCCAACTTCCAGAACTAGCTAGGGAAATTGAGCGACTTTAATATTTGACTTTAATCTGGTTTCTGCCAGCACTAGCCACGGGCAGCATTTTTCAATCGCCGCAGCCGATATACTACATTGCCTAGATGCACTCTTGACCAAAAAAACCGGGTTATTTACCTAATCTATGGTCTCCTACCAGGATTTTTGTCAAAAAACCTGTTTATAGCTACCCGTCCGCCAGTTCTAATCTATCAAAAGTAGGATTGACAAATCTTGTGTGGTAGATAGTCAGAACTTCTGACTGCTTCCCAGCACTAATACTCATAGTCCCAGCTTGACATTTTATAAGTACAGTTTATCTGTATATAAGTATGCTGAATCAGGAAATATGAAAATTTAATGTAATCCTTAATATAAAATTAATAAGACTACTCTGAAGCGCTTGGCTGGAAAACGACAAGATACTCGCAGGCAGGTCATAAAATTTCTTGACTTCTGCCAAATGCCCTCAGCCTAGCGATCGAGATTATTCTCAGATTTTTAAATTTTTGTAACAATTACAGGTAGTGCCAATGGCTCAAATCCTACTCCAGACCGTTTGGTTTATACCTTGCTATCCACTTATCGGCGCATTTCTGTCGATACTGTGGTTTCCAGCAGTAACTCGCCGCACGGGGCCTAGACCCTCCGGTTATGTAAACGCCATCTTAACTTTCTTCGCTTTCGTCCACGGCGTCATCGCCCTGACAGCTATCTGGAACCAACCGGCACAACACCAGTTAATTCCTTGGCTGAACGTAGCAGGTTTAGACTTAACCATTCCTGTAGACATCTCTGCTGTCACAGTCGGGGCGACAGTTTTGATTACCGGACTGAATTTTCTGGCGCAGATTTATGCAGTCGGTTACATGGAGATGGACTGGGGTTGGGCTAGGTTCTTTTCCCTGATGGGGCTGTTTGAAGCGGGGATGTGCGGCTTGGTGTTGTCCAACTCTCTGTTTTTCAGCTACATGATTCTGGAAGTCCTGACTCTGGGAACTTACCTGCTAATCGGGCTGTGGTTCAATCAGTCTTTGGTGGTGACGGGCGCCCGCGACGCTTTCTTGACTAAGCGGGTAGGAGACTTGTTCCTGCTGATGGGAGTAGTTGCAATTCTGCCGCTGGCGGGAACTTGGAATTTTGACGAGTTGGCCGTGTGGGCTAAGACTGCAAACATTGACCCCACAGTGGCGACGCTGTTGAGTTTAACTTTGATTGCCGGCCCGATGGGCAAATGCGCTCAGTTTCCCTTGCACCTGTGGCTGGATGAGGCGATGGAAGGCCCCTTGCCGGCAACGATTTTGCGGAACACGGTGGTTGTGGAAACCGGCGCCTGGATTTTGATTAAATTGCAGCCGGTGATTGCTTTGTCGCCCGTGGGGCTGAAGACAACTATTATTGTTGGTGCTGCTACGGCGGTGGGTGCTTCCTTAATTGCGATCGCCCAAATCGACATCAAGCGCACGCTTTCGTATATAGTTAGCTCTTACATGGGCTTAGTATTTATCGCCGTCGGTACCGGACAAATCCAGACAGCTTTGACATTAATCTTTGCCTACAGCTTGGCAATGGGTTTGTTGGTGATGAGCATCGGTTCGGTAGTTTGGAACAGCATCACTCAGGATGTCCGCTCTCTGGGCGGTTTGTGGGCGAAACGCCCGATATCGGGAATATCGTTTCTGGTCGGAGCAGCGGGAGTGATTGGACTACCGCCCTTCGGTTGCTTCTGGGCTTTATCAGAATTAGCGGGCGCGCTTGCTAAAACTCATCCTTCACTGTTAGTAGTAGTGCTGTTTGTCAACGGCGTCACTGCTTTTGGCTTAGTTCGCGTTTTCGGTTTAGTCTTCGGCGGCAAACCCAAGCAAATGACCGAACGTTCCCCGGAAGTTTCGTGGCCTTTTATCTTGCCGATGACTGTGTTAATGGGATTTACCTTGCACGTCCCGCACTTGCTCGCCGCGTGGCAATTGTTGCCTTTAGCAACTTTGAATTATACTGCCGCCGGACTGCTAGTTTTGTCAAGCGCGATCGGCATCGGTGCCGGAGCATTTGTTTACCTGAACCAGAAGTGGGAAAAACCAGTGCGAATTGGTTCTCAAGCCGTGCAAGACTTCTTTGCCTACGACTTTTACACCGCTCAACTTTACCGCGTTACAGTGATATTTGCAGTCGGTCTGGTTTCCCAAATCATCTCCTGGTTCGATCGCAATATTGTTGACGGATTTGCAAACTTAGTCGGCTTTGCCACAGTTTTTAGCGGGCAGAGCCTCAAGTACAACGTTAGCGGTCAAACTCAATTTTATGCCCTGACTATTCTGTTCGGAGTTGCACTTTTAGGACTGCTAGTAAGCTGGCCTCTGTTGGCTCGCCTCTCGCTGATTGTGGGCGGGTAAAGAGATATAACGTTGAAGATTTTAGGTGACACTTTCAACCTAAAATCTTAAATAAATGAAGTCTTGAATAAAGATTTTAAACTCGATCCAACAAAGCAGCATCATACATGAAAGACAATCACAGACAAGTAAATCTTTCCCGGCGCAACTCCATCAAATTTGTCGCAGGAGCAATAGGTACAGGAATACTAGCAGCACGAGCAGGTGCTGATGTGGCTGCACCCGAACCAGCAATTGCTCAAAATGACATGAGTCCCGATGCAGCTTTGGCAAAATTAATGGAGGGGAACAAGCGGTTTGTTGACAGAAAACGCCAAAGTCCGAACCAAAACTTCCCCCGCCTTGCCGAAGTTGCCAAAGCTCAAAAACCATTTGCTGCTGTTCTCGGCTGTGCAGATTCCCGTTTTCCTTCTGAGATTATCTTCGATCAGGGATTGGGGGATTTATTTGTCTGTCGGGTAGCCGGAAATGTGGCTACTCCAGAAGAAATTGGCAGCCTGGAATTTGGCACGCTGGTGTTGGGAGCAAAAGTGCTTGTCGTAATCGGGCATAAAAGGTGCGGTGCGGTAGATGCAACCATCAAAGGCGCTCAAGTTCCCGGTCAAATTGGCAGTTTGCTCGAAGCAATTAAGCCTGCTGTAGAAAGCTCAAAAAATCAAGCGGGCGACCGTCTAGAAAATGCCTCAAAAGCCAATGTTGTGCTGCAAGCTAAAAGGTTGAAAGCATCTCCAGTAATCTCTAAGTTAATTGAGGAGAATAAGCTGAAGGTTGTTGGTGGATATTACGATTTAGACACTGGTGCAGTCAATATTTTGATTGAGTCCTGATGAAATTTGTGATTAATAATTGGGGTAAAACTTAACATCTCATCCTCAAATTATTAATCACAAAAGCATAGAAAAATGATTCTTTACTCTTCACTGTTCACACATTATGCTTAGTGCCTTGCTCTGGTTGCCCGCGTTGGGCGCTGCGGTAGTCGGGTTCTTGCCCGGAAAAATGAATGCGATGCGAGTGCGCTCAGTAGCCTCCGCCTTCGCTGCTGCCGTTTTCCTGTTGAATATCTTGCTGCTGACTCAATTTGACACGACCAATTCCAGCCTGCAATTCCAAGAATATTTGGCTTGGATTCCGCAATTGGGTTTGAGCTACAACCTAGGCATTGACGGCTTGTCTTTGCCACTGTTAGTTTTAACCGGATTCCTGACGCTATTAGTAATCAACGGCACTGGAGAAAACATTGCTCGCCCCCAGCTTTACTACTCTTTGATATTGCTGATAAATGCCGGGGTAGCGGGAGCTTTGATGTCTCAAAACTTGCTGCTGTTCGTTTTGTTTTACGAGCTAGAATTAATTCCTTTTTACCTGTTAATTGCGATTTGGGGCGGCAGGCAGCGCGAATACGCTGCGATGAAGTTTCTGATTTACACAGCAGTTTCGGGACTTTTAGTTTTAGCGGGATTTTTGGGTGTAGCTTGGCTGAGCGGCTCTTTAAACTTCGATTACAGTGCGATTACTACTCAAGACTTGCCCTTGAAAACGCAATTAATCCTGCTAACAATTGTGCTGCTTGGCTTGGGAATAAAAATTCCTTTAGTTCCCCTGCATACTTGGCTCCCGGATGCCTACGTCGAAGCTTCGCCAGCAACTGCAATTCTGTTGGGAGGCGTGTTGGCGAAGTTGGGAACTTACGGTTTAATCCGGTTTGGTTTGCAGATGTTCCCCGAAACTTGGCGGATTGTCGCTCCGGGTTTAGCGATAATTGGTACGGTGAGCGTGATGTACGGTGCTTTGAGCGCGATCGCCCAAAAAGATATCAAGCGCATGGTAGCCTATAGTTCGATCGGGCATATGGGCTACATCCTCGTCGCCTGCGCCGCCGGCACCAAACTCGCCTTAATCGGCGCCGTCGGACAAATGGTAAGCCACGGCTTAATTTTAGCTTTGCTGTTTTATCTCGTAGGCATCATCGAAACCAAAGCCGGCACGCGGGATTTGGACGTACTCAACGGCTTGATGAATCCGATGCGCGGTTTACCCACGGCAAGTTCGCTGTTAGTTTTAGGCGGCATGGCCAGCGCCGGCATTCCCGGTTTAGTCGGTTTTATCGCCGAATTTTTAGTATTCCAAGGCAGTTTTTCAACATTTCCAATTCCGACTTTACTGTGCATTTTAGCCTCCGGCTTAACAGCAGTTTACTTTGTAATTCTGCTCAACCGCACCTGTTTTGGCAAGTTGGACAACGCCACGGCTTATTACCCAGCAGTTAAGTTTGCCGAAAATATGCCAGCCCTAGTTTTAGCGGCGATCATTTTCTTCTTGGGAGTGCAACCGATATGGCTGCTGAAGTGGAGCGAATCTACTACCAATGCGGTAGCAGCAACTCTGGCAAGTGGCAGATATTCTGAAGTAGCTGTCAGTCAGCAGTCATCAGTCATCAGTCCTGCCGTCATTAGTCATTAGTTATTAGTCAGCAGTCCTGCCGTCATCAGTCCTGCCGTCAGCAGTCATTTGTTCGCCAACTGCCAACTGCCAACTGTCAACTGTCAACTATCAACACCGATGATGAAATATATTCCTGGTATTCTTGTAGCCATTCGTGCTGCAATCGCGCCATTCCTGCTATGGGATGCTGTGGATGGCACAATTAGTTTTTGGTTCATCATCGGTTACATAATTGGGTTTTTATCAGATATATTCGATGGCGTTATTGCCAGACACATTGGCGTGAGTAACGCACAATTACGTCAAGCGGATAGTTGGGCTGATGTCTGCTTCTATATCTGTGTATTTGCCAGTGGGTGGCTGGTGCATAGAGATTTGGTAATAGCCTTTCGATTCCCGCTGCTGGCTGTAGTTTTTGTACAGTTGGCATGGTGGATTGTTAATTTGCTAAAATATGGTAAACCAGCCAGCTACCACACCTACTCCGCTAAATTTTGGGGAATAACTCTGTTCATTGCTACTCTTGCTCTTTTCGGCTTTAACTATGCTGGAATTCCCCTGTGGCTAGCTATTATTTCTGGCATCATTCATACTGTAGAAGAGATTGCTATGACACTGGTATTGCCAGAGTGGAAGCATGATGTTTTGAGTATCTTTCATGCTCTGCGGTTGCGTCAAAAATTGATTTTTGATTCCCTCAGTAACGACTAAAGTCGAGTTGAGAACAAAAGGCAGCTTTTACGGGACAGAAAAATAAGAATTCAGGGTTCAAATTGTCCAAATAATATTGCTATTCATTAGGAGAAACAGAAAATGGTACAAACCCCTACTAAACCAGCAACTAAACTGCCTCCTTCCAAACACGAATTTGCGGAAGTCATTCACAGACTGGAAGCTGGCGGCGCGATGATTCCAGATACGCCGGAAAATTTGATGCAAATCATCGCGATTTGGAAGGCCTACGCGGTGCCGATGGATTTCTATTGGCGGGATTTACTTTACATCGCGGAACGGGTATTTTTAAACCCGCTTCCCTTCTTTAAATACTTCTTACCCCAGGAGTATTTAGACTTGCAAAATCACTATTCAGGCGACGGTGCAGATTTGCGACTCTGGCGGGGGACTGGAAGCGCACACCCAGAACTTTTGGAGTTCATGGAAAATGGGGAAACTGGCAAAAAGCCGCGTTTGTTTCACCATTTGTGGCACGATCGCATTAACATGGAATTTGCCGAAGAGTGCATGAGGTCGATGCTGTGGCACCGGGGGATGTACGTCCCTGTAAATCAGTTCGATCCGTATCTCGACAGCGACGAATACAAAGCTAATGCCGATCGCGCTATTAAAGCTTACTTCAAAAAAGACCCGTTCATGCTGGCCCTGCACAAAGCATTTCCCGAAATGTTTTTGGAACAGTGCCGCCAGATGTCTTATTACAGCAATCTCGGTTTATTCTGGGAAGTAATGGCACCCGTGTTTTTTGAAGTTTCGGACTTATACGACGAAGGCAAAGTTACCACAGTCCCCCAGGCGATGGATTTCCTGGTAAATGGTATATTTGCGATCGCAGGTCGTCCGATTTACCACCACGTTCTCATCGACGGCGAAACCTACGAAATCATCCCGAAATCAAAAGGTTTCACTTGGCTCTACGAGGCAGCGCTACCATACGTAGAATCGGTATTTTACCGCACTTCGCCGTTCCGGGGAACCAAATCTTACAACGCCCAAGCCCGGGAAGTTCCAGACGACCAAAAAGACTTCCACTACGGTATTTTGTATGCAGACAAATTCCCTGTAGGAACTGCCGGCATCCCGCCGACGTTGCTAGCCCAAGATATGCTGCACTTCCTGCCGCCTTATTTGATGGATTTCTACAAACAGCGCTGCCGCGGCGAAGATGATATCCTGAATCAGATTGGGGTGACGTTCCAGCGATCGATGTACTGCGTTACTTCGGCGGTTATTCAAGCTTTGCGGACGGCGCTGTTGTATCCTTTGGATGACCCAAATCCGAAACATTTGAAGGCAAATAGGGCGTTTTTCGAGTCTCAGATCGATCGCTTCTGTCGCCCGGAATACGGCATGAAATATGCGGCGAAGTTAAAAAACATTCAGACTTCTGATTACAGGTGAACGATGTTTGGGGGCGGGGATTTTAGTAGAAAAGTCCGCCAGTTCGTTAGTCCGCCAGGGGTTGAAACCCCTGGCTCAAAGCTAAAGTCGGTTGAAACCGACTGGGAAAAATTAGAGTTTTTTTAAGCAGTTTCAAAAGTGCTATAATACAAGTTCGCTTACCAACAAATAACAAATAACAAATAACAAATAACAAATAACAAATAACAAATAACCATGAATAGCAAAGACGTAGCCAAATATATCGAAGCAACGGACGGCATTTCAAAACCGTGGCTGTTGGTGCAACTGCGGCTGAAAAAACTGCAAGAAAGGCGATCGGAGATTTCGAGTGAAGAATATATGACAGAACTTGCCGACATTCAGCAAGCTTTAATGAATCTGGGCGAATGGTGGCTGGGAATCGAGGATGAAGTATTTTAGGCGATTTGAAGAATGCTGGGTGCAGGGATGGGTTCACTTTGTTCCACCCAAGCTTCGAGATACATTTCGAGCACTTCTTCGCCATGTTGGATGGGTTATGAGCGGGTTTTTCCGTGGGTACAGGGCTTGACAACGCGATCGGCAAACTCTGGAATCGTCACGAGGAAAAGTTGATCCTCGTCAGACCATTGGACGATCGTACTATATTGATTCATCGGCATTTATTTTAATTTTTCCTTTCTTCATTCTCGCAGTTCTTCGTCGGTACGATCGCCCTTTAAAATTTTTCCATCAAATCTTTTTCTGTGGCATAAACATCTCGTAGCTGTTGTAGCGCCGCCCCAGAAATTGCCGATTTAAGTTTAGCTACCAACATTCCCCACTCCAGCAAGCTGTCAACTGACACAGCCTGTTTAAACTTGCGCGTGTAGAATTTAGTCCAAAATGCCGGTGCTAGCTTGCTTTTCCAGCGTTTGTACCATCTGCCAAAATCTTGCAGGGCGATCGGCTTTACTTCTAAAATAGGTGGAAAATCGGCGTAGCTGACAAACCGGCTGATGCCTTTTGCGTGCACGTAAACCATATACCGACAGCATTCGATGCGATAAATCTCGTCTACTGCGATATTGAACAGGAGTGCGACTGTTTCTTCGGTGACAAATCTCGCCAGCGGATGCAGGATGGGAGATTTGTGAATTATCTTGGATTCTGCGATCGTCCGCGATTTTGTCGGAGTTTCTGATATCATGGCTGGTAGACAGCTAGTAACTGTCTATTTAAGTTTTGAAGACGATCGCCTTTTAGTTGTCGAGACCGGGGGCGATCGGCTTTTTAGATAAATTTATTGTAAGGTGTTATAGCACCCATTGTCAAGCATGGGTTTAGTAAGAATTAAAGTCAGAGAACTAGCCGCCGAGAAAGGCTGGACATTTAAAGAAGTTTCAGAACGTTCTGGCGTGGTGTACAACACTGTCAAGCATTATGCTCGTTGTCCAGGGCTGACAACGGTGGACTTTACTTTGTTGCGGAAATTAGCTCGGACTTTTGATGTGATGATTGAGGATTTGGTTGAGGTTTTGGAGGAGTAGGCTGATCGACCACGATTTGGACTGATTTTCTGACATGATGGTGAGTCAACCTTAGAATTGCATCAACTGTCAAGCATGGGTTTAGTCAGGCTAAAAATTCGGGAACTAGCGGCCCAGAAGGGCTGGACGCTTAAGGAAGTATCCGATCGCTCTGGGGTAATTTATAGCACTGTCAGAAGCTATGCTCGTCGTCCTGAAATGGCAATGGTTGACTTTACTTGCCTGCGGAGGTTAGCTCGAACTTTTGATGTGATGATTGAGGATTTGGTTGAGGTTTTGGAAGAGTAGGCCGATCGGCCTTAGTTGTCTAGACGGGGGGCGATCGCTTTTTTGTATTTTCTAGACTATAGCATGATTAACTGTAAATTGTCAAACATTATCGCAATTAATCTAACCGAGGATGCTAACATCAAGGAAAGTTATTCATAGTTGATTATTCTTCGTGGCAAAAACTAATACTGCGATCGCGGTCAGTTCCGTGATTAAGGAAGTCATTCAAAAACAAGCCCAAGCGACCAGACTCACCCAGAAGGAAGTCGTGTATTTGGGAATGCTGGCAATTGATGCACTCGATAAGGAAAGTCGCCAAGAGTTGGCGGACAAGGTGCATCAGATGCAGGTGAATGGCGAGATTTGAGGGCATGAGAGCGATCGGCCTTTCCACACCTCTAGTATCAACCTTGTGCTTCGTCTTGTCAAGACGCGCTGAAGCACTTTGCATCGCAGCTAAAAACTCAGCTTAAAGGTGCTAATATTTAATCGAAGTTGTTAATCTCCCGTTAGTTTTGTGACTAGAGCCAGTACCGCGATCGGAGTCAGCCCAATTATCAAGGATATAGTGCAGAAAAAGGCGCTAGCAACCAGACTAACGCTGAAGGAAATCATCTATGTCGGGATGCTGGCGATCGACGAGTTGGACGAAAAGCGCCTGCAAGAATTAGCCGATAAAGTACATCAAATGCAGGTCAATGGCGAGATTTGAAGCTGAAAAAAACCTCTCCATTTCTTAGTCTGCGGAGGCAGACTTCGTTCGACAAGAAGCGGTTTCAACCGCCGATCGAAGATATAGATCGCCCGGATTTGCGATCGTTCCCAATCTAAAATCGAGAATCTCAAATGGTAGAATTATCTGGAACTAGCAACATCCGCGATTCTATTTCTTCCCAGGTTTTTGCTGATATTCTCACTGCTGCTTCTTTGCATTCGAGGATCAGATGATTCGCAGATAAATAATCTCCCAGCGCCTTTGCTTCTTCCTCAGATAATTTGACTATTTCTGGATCGAGATGGAGTGCGTTACACCAGGTATGTAAAAGGCGAGGAGTAAATGCTAACTGTATTTGTTGAGGTTGCTGAGCGTCAGGTAATTGCTTCTGGAGTTTTTTCAGTTGAGCAATCAGTTGAGTCCATTTCACCTCCTTAAATATTTGAATTTTTTTAAGTTCTTCAGCCAGGGCGATCGCGTATACCTTGGCGTAGGCGCATAGGTTGGCGTAGGCGTAGGGGTAGGCGTTGGTATGGGCGATCGCCCTGGCGATGGGGTTGACGATGCCGTAAGCGTTGGCGATGGCGCAGCCGTTAGCGGTGACATTGGCGTTGGCCCTGGTGTGGGCGCAGGCGTTGGCGATCGCCGCAGCACGTTTACCCACCGGCTTAAAATCACCTTCCGAACCATTAGTCGCTGCATCAGCCCATTGCAATAGCCTTTGTAACTTCGGCGTGTTAATGTACTTTTGAGCTTCTTTTTCCATTAACAGCAGCAAGTCATCAGCCCCGTTTTTGGAACGTACCAACCCCGCCACCAACAAAAAAACCTCTCGCCAGCGTGAATCGGAAAGATGACAGGTAACTAACTGCTGGATTAAATTACGATCGGCAATATATTCAGCCGCGAGATATTCCTGAAGCGTCAGATGCGAAAAAGAGTACAAATTTTCGGCTCGTTCTACCAAAATCCGCTGTTGAACTGCGATCGCATTCAGCAGCGCCTCACCGTCTAAACGCTTGGGTACATTCAAATTACTTGCTAAAAAAGTTTTGATTGGCTCGATGAGTTCCGGCCGCGAAAAAAACAGCTTATCAGTGTCAAAACCAGTATAAGCAATTTCGGGCAACCAATTCTCCTGTAACTTCGCGCTCAGTCCTCGATCGAGCTCATCGGGCAGAATCCCCTTGCACGTTTCCCATCCTTCCCAGAATATCCGCAAAGCCTGTTTGTAGAGAAGACTGCGATTATTTGGAAGGTTTTGCGATCGGTGATAAGTCAAACACAAGAAACTTAGCAATAATGGTGTGCGGGCTAACTCTTTAGCTGCTGCATATTCGGGTTTTTGCAATAACTCCCAACATTTTTGACCGATTTCCGGTTGTCGAGCGACCTCGGACTCAAACCAGTTAGCGATAAATTGCTGAATTTGACTATCATCATAATCGGCAATTTTTACATTGATAAATTGTTTAAAATTGTTTGGGTAAGCGGCTGTGCGACCTGATAAAATAAAGCGATTTTTGTGATAGCGATCCACAAAATTATCAATTTGACTCATCACCTCATTTTTTTTGACTGTCGGTAACTCATCCAATCCATCCAGTAAAATTAACATTTTTCCCTGCTCTAATGCCTTAGCAATAAATTGCTCAGAAGCAGGAAATCCACAACATTTAAACTCTTCGATAATAACTTTTTCTATCTCTATTTCGCTAGATGTCAAGTTTTTAAGTTCGATAAAAATTGGCAGACTATCGTGCTGATATCCGCCTCTTTTGCCCTTCAATGCTTCGAGTCCCATTTGACGCAAAAATGTAGATTTCCCCGCTCCGGGCTGCCCTAAAACCATCAAATATTGGTTCTGATTAGCAATTTGTAGTCCTGCTTGCTTCTGGCAATCTGGGTACTGAAAATTTCGCTTTTGAGCTTGGCGGTAAGCTTTCTGTAAATTTGGGACAGATTCAAAACTGTGGATTTGTTGCTCATCCAAAAATTGTACAGCAGTATAAACTGATTCTAATGGCATAGCCTCGGGCATTCCCAAGCCTTTGAGAATGCTGTGACGATTTAAGTAACGTCTGCCGTATTCTCCCGATGCAGTGTAAATTAGCTGCTGAGTGTTCTCATCTAGCATTTTTCCCATAAAACCGACAAACTTACCATCTGTTCCCCAGAGTGACTGAAAAATTGGGAGGGCGATTTCGGTAAGACAAGTTGCAACAAATGATTCGATTTCTCTCATGGGAGTATTAATGAGACGTTGAGGATAAGTCTACATACAACTCTTGCTTGACAAAATCAGCATATCGCTCAAATTTTCCCGGCGGTAAACATTAATCGGACTGTTGCTAATAGCAATTAGTTTGTCTAAACAGAGAGTTAAAGCGTCAACCCTTTGGCAGACACCTCAGAGATTTCTCGCAGTCTGTTCAATAATTTCTGGAGGAGTTCGGGTGTTTGACTCATAGCAGGTTAAAATCTATTTTCGCTTCGCCGATAGTGGCTTTGACTGCATCTGCGGCTGCTTCTGCTTGCTCGATGGTTTGAGGAATGAAAATTTAGCATAGCAAAAGAAGTTGTGCGTTGCGATCGAGAAATGCGCAGCAGCGTGTAAAAGCGAGAATAAAATTTTTTGAATCTTTCTGTAGCCTTTGGCAATTGTTCCAATACCGTAGCAGTTGCTTTGATCTTGGCGTACTGCTCAAAGATGGAAAATTATAGCTTTTTAGCTTCATCAATTCCTGCCCCAAGCCGCTGTTGTAGATTCAAGATAGTAGCAATTGTTTGTGGCGCTAACTTCGCCATAAAAAATACTTTTCAATCTCAACAATTAACATAATTAGTATTTAAATTGCCTGTAAACAAATAATTATGCTGTTGTGGGGCGATGCTCTGAGCAGCGCTCAAAATATGTAATTTAAGTTTGGAATACCTTAACCAACACATACCAAAAAAAAATCCCCCGCCAGAAGGCAGGGGATTTAATTTAATTACCTAGAAACCAGAGTTCAGAATTACCCGAATTTCCCGGCTGTCGAGGCAATTACAAAGGCCGCGTAAGTGAGGACGTTGCCCACGGTAAAGTGAACTAAGCCAACCAAACGACCTTGGACGATAGAAAGAGCAACTGGCTTGTCTTTCCAGCGAACCAAGTTCGCCAGAGGAGTGCGCTCGTGAGCCCAAACCAAAGTCTCGATCAATTCTTGCCAGTAACCTCTCCAAGAGATCAGGAACATGAAACCAGTTGCCCAAACGAGGTGTCCGAATAAGAACATCCAGGCCCAGACTGACAAGTTGTTAGTACCGTACGGGTTGTAACCGTTGATCAACTGAGAAGAGTACAGCCAGAGGTAATCGCGGAACCAGCCCATCAGGTAGGTAGAAGACTCATTGAACTGAGCCACGTTACCTTGCCAGATGCCTAGGTGCTTCCAGTGCCAGTAGAACGTTACCCAAGCTAGGGTGTTCAACATCCAGAAGACAGACAGGTACATGGCGTCCCAAGCAGAGACATCGCAGGTACCGCCACGGCCGGGGCCGTCGCAAGGGAAAGCATAACCGAAGTCTTTTTTGTCCGGCATCAGCTTAGAACCGCGTGCATCCAGAGCGCCTTTGACCAAGATCAAGGTGGTGGTGTGCAAGCCGAGTGCGATCGCGTGGTGAACCAAGAAATCGCCAGGTCCGATCGCCAAGAACAGAGAATTTGTACTGCTGTTGATTCCTTCCAACCAGCCTGGGAGCCATACGTTGCCGTAGTTTGGCCAAGCTGTAGCAGCAATGCTGTCTGGGTTAGAAAGTAGTACGTCCATGCCGTACAGAGCCTTCCCGTGAGCAGCTTGGATGAACTGTGCGAACACTGGTTCAATCAAGATTTGCTTTTCAGGAGTTCCGAAAGCGACTACTACGTCGTTGTGAACGTACAAGCCGAGAGTGTGGAAGCCCAAGAACAGCGACACCCAGCTCAAGTGAGAGATAATCGCTTCTTTGTGCTGCAACACGCGATCGAGCACGTTGCCTTTATTGGATTCAGGATCGTAGTCCCGCACCAAGAAGATAGCTCCGTGGGCGAAAGCGCCGACCATGATGAAACCAGCAATGTATTGGTGGTGCGTGTACAACGCAGCCATTGTCGTGTGATCCTGCGCTATGAAAGCGTAAGGAGGCATCGCGTACATATGCTGAGCGACCAAGGAGGTGATTACACCTAAAGCAGCGAGGTGAAATGCCAGTTGGAAGTGCAGCGAGTTGTTGTAGGTTTCGTAAAGGCCTTGGTGAGGCAGGTTGAACTGACCTTCACTCTTGCCGCCTACCAAACCAGCTTTTGAATCCAACATCTCTTTGATGCTGTGACCGATACCGAAGTTAGTCCGGTACATATGACCGGCAACGATAAACAGAACTGCGATCGCCAAGTGGTGGTGAGCAATGTCTGTGAGCCACAGGGATTCTGTTTGAGGGTGGAAGCCACCCAAGAAAGTCAGAATTGCTGTTCCAGCGCCTTCGGAAGTACCGAAGACATGGCCCGCTGCATCTGGGTTCTCGGCGTATACGCCCCAGTTACCAGTGAAGAACGGAGCCAAACCTGCTGGGTGAGGCGGGGTAGACAGGAAGTTTTCCCAACCTACGTGCTGTCCGCGAGATTCGGGGATAGCAACGTGAACCATGTGACCAGTCCAAGCCAAAGAGCTGACACCGAACAAACCAGCCAAGTGGTGGTTGAGGCGAGATTCAGCGTTTTTGAACCAAGACAAGCTCGGGCGGTACTTCGGCTGGAGGTGGAGCCAACCTGCGAACAGGAAGACTGAAGCCAGCAGTAGCAAGAAGATAGCTCCTTGATACAGGTCAGCGTTCGTCCGAATCCCTTGGGTAAACCACCAGTGGTAAACACCTGAGTAAGAGATGTCTACTGGGTTAGAAGCGCCACCTTGAGTGAAAGCTTCTACTGCTGGAGCGCCGAATTGCGGGTCCCAAATCGCGTGAGCGATCGGGCGGACGTTTAGGGGGTCTTTAATCCACTGTTCAAAGTTACCTTGCCATGCTACGTGGAACAGGCTGCCCGAAGTCCACAAGAAAATGATTGCTAGGTGGCCGAAGTGAGAAGCAAAAATCTTTTGGTAAAGATTTTCTTCGGTCATGCCATCGTGGCTTTCAAAGTCGTGCGCTGTGGCAATCCCGTACCAGATCCGCCGTGTGGTCGGGTCTTGGGCAAGGTCTTGGCTAAATTTTGGAAATTTCGTTGCCATAAGCCTTGATTAATCCTGAATCCTGAACGTTGAAGAGGTTCGGTTCCGAGGTTTGGATTCTGGGTTTGAGATCGATCCCAAATCCTGAATCCAAAACCTAAAGGTAGTTTACCCTACCGAAATGATTCGTGCTAGGAAGAATGCCCACGTAGTGACAATTCCTCCTAGGAGGTAGTGAGCTACACCCACAGCCCGACCCTGAATAATGCTCAGAGCGCGAGGCTGAATCGAGGGAGCTACCTTGAGCTTGTTGTGAGCCCAAACAATGGACTCAATCAGTTCTTGCCAGTAGCCGCGGCCGCTGAACAGGAACATCAAGCTGAAGGCGAACACAAAGTGTCCCGCTAGGAACATCAGACCGTAGGCCGACAGTGCCGAACCGTAGGACTGAATTACCTGAGAAGCTTGCGCCCACAGGAAGTCCCGCAACCAGCCGTTGATCGTGATCGCACTTTGTGCGAAATTACCACCGGTGATGTGAGAGATTGTGCCGTCTGGCGATACTGTTCCCCACACGTCCGACTGCATTTTCCAGCTAAAGTGGAAAATCACGATCGAGATGCAGTTGTACATCCAGAACAAGCCGAGGAAAACGTGATCCCAACCAGAAACTTGGCAGGTGCCGCCACGGCCTGGGCCGTCGCAAGGGAACCGGAAGCCCAAGTTGCCTTTGTCAGGAACCAAGCGAGAACTGCGTGCAAACAACACGCCTTTCAAAAGAATCAGGACTGTAACGTGAATGGTGAAAGCGTGGATGTGGTGGACCATGAAATCCGCCGTACCCAACTCGATCGGCATCATCGCTATTTTGCCACCGACTGCTACTGCACCGCCACCAAAAGCATGGCTGACGATTTCGGCAGCATTAGGTGCTGTGCTACCAGGAGCCAAGGCGTGGATATTTTGCACCCATTGGGCAAATATCGGACGCAATTGGATACCAGTATCTGAGAACAAATCTTGAGGACGACCGAAAGCCCGCATTGTATCGTTGTGAACGTACAAACCGAAGCTGTGGAAGCCTAAGAATATGCAAACCCAGTTGAGGTGGGAAATAATCGCATCCCGATGACGGATGACGCGATCCAACAAGTTGTTGACATTTCCTGAGGGATTGTAGTCCCGCACCATGAAGATTGCTGCGTGAGCCGCTCCGCCAACAATCAGGAATCCGCCAATCCACATGTGGTGGGTGAACAGGGATAGCTGAGTCGGGTAGTCGGTCGCGATGTACGGATACGGAGGCATCGCGTACATATGTTGAGCCACGATGATGCTCACAGAACCCAGCATTGCCAAGTTAATGGCTAGTTGTGCGTGCCAGGAATTTGTCAGGATTTCGTAGAGTCCTTTGTGGCCTTCTCCAGTGAAGGGGCCTTTGTGGTTCTCTAGGATTTCCTTCATGCTGTGACCAATGCCCCAGTTCGTGCGGTACATATGACCGGCAACGATAAACAGCACTGCCAAAGCTAAGTGGTGGTGAGCTGTATCGGTCAGCCACAAACCGCCTGTGGTGGGGTTCAGACCGCCTTTGAAGGTCAGGAAGTCTGAGTATGCGCCCCAGTTGAGGGTGAAGAAGGGGGTTAAACCTTTTGCGAAGCTCGGGTAGATGTCAGCCATCAAGCCCGGCGTCAAAATCCACTCGTGTGGCAGAGGGATGTCGGTAACTGTTTTGATCAGCTTACCGCCGACTGTCAACGGTGAGCCTGCATCGATCGCGTCCATGCAAGCATTGATCGGCAGAGCAACGTGAATTTGTTGTCCTGCAAAGCCCAAGCATCCGCAGCCGAGCAAACCTGCCAAGTGGTGGTTCATCATCGATTCCACGTTCTGGAACCATTCCAGTTTCGGAGCGCGGACGTGATAGTGGAACCAACCGGCAAATAGCATCAATGCTGCCATTACCAAGGCGCCGATCGCAGTGCAATATAGCTGGTATGAGTTAGTGATGCCGTTGGAGCGCCACAGTTGAAACAGACCAGAGGTGATCTGAATCCCGTGAAAGCCGCCGCCTACATCTGCATTTAAAATTTCTTGACCAAAAATCGGCCAAACCACTTGAGCGCTGGGCTTGATGGCTGTAGGATCTGTCAGCCAAGCTTCGTAGTTGGAGAATTTAGCGCCGTGGAAATATGCGCCGCTCAACCAAACGAAGATTACTGCCAAGTGGCCGAAGTGAGCGCTAAAGATTTTGCGCGAAACGTCTTCTAAGTCACTTGTATGACTGTCGAAGTCGTGAGCGTTAGCGTGGAGGTTCCAAATCCAAGTGGTGGTTTTTGGCCCCTTAGCTAGAGTGCGATCGAAATGACCTGGTTTAGACCACTTCTCGAAAGAAGTTGGAACCGGATCTTTATCGACTACTACTCTAACTTTTACCTCTCGCTCTGGAGGACTAATGGTCATGAAGACTCTCCTCTCGGTAAGACAAGGAACGAGAACTGAATAATGTATCTGACACTCCCCACGCTTAATTAGGCGGGGGATTCTCGGTTCCCCGAAACAGCTTGCATTTCACTCTTTCGAGAGTTACACGCAGGTGGATCGTCTCCCCAAGCATTTTGCTTCTTTGTCAAGAAGCCAGTTCCCCAGTGTCGCTAACAATGTCCCTGGGTACTGCCAACTCTTCTCGCCAGATCCGCAGCCGATCGCCACCTTGATTTGGGTTTGATGCGGCTGCTCCTTTTGAGGGAGTTTCATGAATTATAAGCCTGCTAGAGAAGTATTAATCGCTTGTTAACAATACTTAAAAAACCCTCAATTCTTGATGCAATAATCGCTTTAATTTCCACATAGCCTCTAAAAAGTCAAGGGGTATTGCCATTAAGTTTACAAAACTCAAAGATATGGTAATTGAGGAATACTCATTTATAGAGAAATGTTTAAGAAAACGGCTGTGGCAGTTATTAGTGGGATCGGATTGGTTGGGTGCTCCGTCTGAATCCTGGGCACAGGGGTGCGAATTCAGGCAGAGGCAAATCGCCAATACTAAATTCAGTTTTGGGCTATAGTTCCCTATGAGAAGGCTTCTAGGAGTATAGTTGCGTGATTGGCATTAATTGGCAGAGAACGGTTGCAAGCAGGCTGGTGGCATTGTTCGCAGCAGCAGTATTGATTGTAGGTGTAGCAAGTTGTGGCGCGGGCACTCCCGAAAAGCCCCAATCAGGAAACAAGAGCGGCTCAGCTACCGCCGAGGTAAACAGAATAACAGAGGTTTCACCCCCAGAAGCCATTCAACAACTGCGTCAGGCTGTAGAAATCTACCAGCCTCAAATAAGTATTTTGTTTCCATTACCTGACGAAGTGCTTCAGGATATAAATGTATCGGTTAAGTTCCAAGTTAAGGACTTGCCCCTATTCAAAGAGGCAAACTTGGGTTTGGGGCCCCACCTGCAAGTTTTATTAGACAACCAACCTTATGCAGCAGTTTACGATATCAACCAGACTTTAACTCTCTCTGACTTAGAACCCGGAACCCATACCCTGCGAGTATTTGCTGCTCGTCCTTGGCAAGAAAGCTTTAAAAACGAAGGTGCATACGCCCAAACCACCTTTCACGTTTTTACAAAAACACAAGACAACAATCCCGATCGCACATTGCCCTTATTAACATACAACAGCCCGCAAGGCAGCTACGGGGCAGAACCCATCCTGCTGGATTTTTACTTGACAAATGCGCCTTTACACCAAGTAGCGCAAAAAAATTCCCAAGATGAGATCCTGGATTGGAAAATTCGAGCCACAGTCAACGGTCAAAGCTTTGCGATCGACCAATGGCAACCTATATATCTTAAAGGATTCAAACCAGGGAAAAACTGGGTACAGCTAGAGTTAATCGACGAACAGGGAAATACCGTCAAAAACGCCTTTAATAATACAGTCAGACTGGTAAATTACGAACCGCAGCGGCAAGACACTCTTTCAAAATTAGTGCGAGGTGAGCTCAGCGTAGCAGATGCTCGCGGTACAGTCGATCGTACGTACCAACCGCCCAAGCCCGAACCCGCACCAAGCCCAACACTCGAACCGACACCGGCGCTGACACCTGGATTAGAAAAAACACCAATAGCCGAACCCTCACCAGCGGTTCCAGAAACCCCAGCTACCGAGCCCAGGTTAGAGCCAAAAGTTGCTCCCCTTCCAGTCATAGAACCGACACCGACAGCAACCCCCCAACTCGAAGCACCGAAACTTGTAGAACCGACACCAACCCCGACACCAACCCCACAGCTAGAAACCCCCAAAGTTGTGGAATTAGTTCCAGTCATAGAACCGACACCGACAGCAACCCCACAGTTAGAAACCCCCAAACTTGTTGTACCCGTTAAAATAATAGAACCGAAACCAACACAATCGAACCAAACAGAAAAACAGGAATATAAAGGATACTACAATCGGTTCCGCAACTTTTTGAATCAAGTTACCGAACCGGCTAATCCTTCACTACCGCCAACCCTGCCAGAAATAACAGACAAAGCTCCTGTACCTAAAGTAGTCGCTCCTGCGATACCAGAAGCATCTCCCAATCTGGTAGCACCAGCGCCCTCGGTTGTCACGCCCAAAAGCGCCGAATTAGCCATTCCAGAAACAACAGTTTCAGAACCAGAAAACACCCCCAAATCAGAACAAAAAGTCGAATTTGAAACCTAAAAACAATTTCTGAATTCATCAGCCTACCCTTCGGCAAGGGTTCGCCTACACCTGCATAAATTCGCCTACATCTGCGGTCAAAAAACACAGGAAAAACGAAAATGACCTATCTCGAAACAGCAGCCAAATTTTATAGCGACGTTGCCGAAACCCCCCAAATCGGACTGTGCTGCGTCCAAAGCAGTCCCTTGCAACTGCCAGGATTAAAAATTCCCGAACAAATGCAAGAAATGAACTACGGCTGCGGCACCACCGTTCACGCCGCCGAACTTATCGGCAATCCAGTCGTGCTATATGTCGGCGTCGGCGGCGGTTTGGAAGCGCTGCAATTTGCTTATTTTTCTAGACATAAAGGAGCAGTAATTGCCGTCGATCCGGTTGCAGCAATGCGAGAAGCTGCCGCACGCAACTTGCAAATTGCCGCCAACGAAAATGAATGGTTTGATGCAAGTTTTGTCGAAATTATAGAAGGCGATGCTTTCGCGTTGCCGGTACCGGATGCTTCTGTCGATGTTGTCGCACAAAATTGCTTGTTTAATATCTTTGAACCTGCGGATTTAGCTAAGGCATTAAAAGAGACTTATCGCGTGTTGAAGCCAGGGGGCAGGTTGTTGATGAGCGATCCGATCGCAACTCGACCAATTCCGCAGCATTTGAAGGAAGACCAACGCCTGCGCGCCTTGTGTTTGTCGGGGGCTCTGACCTACGCAGAATACGTTCAACACCTTGTAGACGTGGGATTTGGGCAAGTGGAAGTCCGGGCGCGCCGTCCTTACCGGCTGCTGGACAAACACAATTACAAATTGGATGGGGATTTGCTGTTAGAAAGCCTCGATACAGTGTCTTTTAAAGTGGACATCCCCCTGGATGGTGCTTGCATTTTTACTGGCAAGACGGCGATTTATGCGGGTTCTGAAGAGTGGTTTGATGACGGGGCTGGTCACGTTTTGCAGCGGGGAGTTCCGGCGGCGGTGTGCGATAAAACGGCTGGAAATTTGGGGGGATTAATGCCGGACAAGGTGTTGATTACTGATTCGACTTGGCACTATAACGGCGGCGGTTGCTGTTAGGAGAAAAAACGGCGGTTTAAAGAGACTGTTGGCGAATTAAAAAAGGGTGAAACCAAACATCTCATAATCATGGAAAAAAACTATGATCAGGCAGGGGTAAAAAGAGCGGAAAAACCAGAGGCACGGGTCAAGCCAATCGGAATGTTACGCCAAAATGCCCACATCCTTGACAGATTCATCGCCGCAGCAGTCACAATATGTTGTAGGCGAGTTTTGGCAAGACCCATGTAACGAGCCCGCGCGTAAACCAAAAACACGAATTCCTTGAGACAGCGAACTTTCAACACCAGCCCGAGCCGGCATAACGTTGCTTAAAATCCAGGGTATGAATACCTAATTCTGTCTCACGCTCTGAGCAAGTGTTGAGCATCAACATAAGCAGTATCGACAATATGTTCTTGTGGTAACAGATGTTGATCGGAAGGAGCTTGATGAATGAGCTGAGTCATTTCGACATCTCCAGTGGTGGTGGGTGTCGTTTCCACATTGGTAATTAAATGAGGTAAATCTCGATCGCAAGTTTCTGTAAGATGTACTGTATAACCTGTCCAATTAGTATCTCTTTTTGTCCGATTGCGAGCCTCGGTATCGTAAGCGGAAGTAATTAACTGCTTGTGGGGCGGTAAATTATCAGTTTCTCGCCAATAAACTTTGCCTCCCGACCACCCATCTTGCTGTATCCAGACACAGCGTAAAATTTCTACCGCTTTGAGCTGACGTAACCATTCAGGACTTAACGGGTCATACAAAGCTGACAATAAGTGATGACCATCATCGCCAATAGTTAATGCCAAGCTTTGTTTTTCGGCTTCAGATTTCCGCACGCGATCTTGCTGAAATTTCGTTCCCTAACGCTCAGACAAATCGCGATCAAATACTGTTAATAACCATTCATCGGCTACAGTGGCTAGCTGATTTAAAGCATGACATAAAGTTTTTCCAACGCATTTTAGGCGGTTCATTTTGCGAATAGCTCCGATGACAGGGGTGGAGTCAGTTCTGGCTTTGGACCAGGCTTTGAGCCATGCCTTATCTTGAAAATGTGCTAGCATTCGATCGAGTAATTGACTTTCACGTACCGCAGCAATTAACCGACTTCGACCTTCACTTAAAACTGAATAATCACGCACGACTATCAGTAATTTCTAGCCCCAAAGCATATTTCCAATCTATAGGACTTCTCACCGCTTCTGCTGGGTGCATCTGGTTTTGGAAGCCTGAAGAAGCATGACCGCATATAAGTTATTAGTTATAATCTCCTATTTACGGAGGTCATGCTTCGCCCCTACGGATATATTCGCTTGCATTGAGATGCACCCCTTCTGCTGCTTGTCGGTCAGTCAATCCCTCGGCAAATTGCATCACATCACGCTAATTAATGCTAATTGCCCTGGCGATCAAGCATTTTGACCGCAGTCGGCTCGAAACAAGGTGATAAAGGATAAAGTCAGCATCTTGAGACAACACTCCCAGTTCGTCGCGCATTTTCATATATGGGTTTCCTTTGGGAAAGGAGGTTCGTGCTACGGAGGCCGTCATTTCTGGAATCGATGACCAGTCGCGGGGTGAAGAGTCATAATAAATTATTGTAAAACCTCTTGAGAACTTTTTTGTGAAATATCATGCCCACAGCACAGAAGTCTCAAATAAGTCAACGGACAAAGGTATAAAAATCACTCTTGCTGGGACTGCAAAAAATATGAAATATTTATGGGCTTGAGGCTGACGATTACACGAATAGATATTCAAGACATTTTATAAATTCCGATTTTAAGCTAAGTTAGAATGGCAAATTTCTACCACTGTTCAAAATCATGCCACCAGCAGTACCAGCTAGGATCACCATCACCACCCCAACCCCAACCCCCGGGAGCGGCGGTACCAGTCCCGGAGGAGCTATCGGTGGCAGGAACGGCACCAGCGGCCCCGACTCCCTCAGCGGTACTGCGGGCGCTGACTTGATATTCGGTTTGGGAGGCGCTGACAGCATTTTCGGCTTGGGGGGAAACGATAGCCTCTACGGCGGGGACGGCGACGACTCAATACTAGGCGGCGACGGCAATGATTTTGTGTTTGGTAATGCCGGCCGCGACAGCGTTTTCGGCAACGCGGGCGACGATACTCTCTACGGCGGCAAAGATGCTGACTCGGTAAGTGGCGATGATGGTAATGATTTGCTGTTTGGCAACCAAGACAGCGATACTTTGTTGGGTGGCGCGGGCAATGACACGCTGTTTGGTGGTGCCGGCGATGACTCGCTGTTTGGTGGGATCGGTGATGATTGTTTGTCGGGCGATCGCGGCCGAGATACTTTAACTGGTGGTCTGGGAAATGATACTTTTACGATCGGGCCTTCGACAGACAAGGTTCTGATTACAGATTTTGTGGCTGGGAACGATAAAATTCGTTTGAGTGCCAACCTCACATTTGACCAACTCACCTTTTCCGCTGGCGCCGGAACTTCGCCTAGTACAATTATTCAGCTTACAAGCAATAAGGAAACTCTGGCTACTGTATTTGGAGTTGCTTCTATCCCTCGGGCGGACTTTATTTTTTAATAGAAAATCGGTAATTTTGAGTTGTAAATTTTAAGTTGTAAATTTTGATTTTTTCAACTCATCGACGATTTTGTTTTTGCCCGTAATAAAGCAAGCTCAAAATTTTTGAGCTTGCTTCTAACTTCTTCGTTATATCCTTTTGCATCTCGTACAGTGCGACGTAAACCAAACTTCCATCTGACTTCTATCCGTTAAATCCGTTGCCGAAATTCCTTCTTTCTGATGACTAATGACGGATGATTAGACTAAGGAGCCAACGAGCTGCTGGGGTTCCCGGGGTGCATCTGGTTTTTGAACAGGGTTCTGGCATGACCGCATATAAATTATTAGTTATAATCTCATATTCCCGGAGGTCATGCCAGAGCCCCCTACAGATATATTTTCTTGCAGGTGCACCCGCTCCCGGAGGCTCACAAGTCGCGGTTATCGAGCTCTAGCCGAGATACGCGGCAACGCTGACGATCCTTCGACGGAGTTCTGGATAACGCTAATGACTGATGACTACCCTTCGACTTCGCGAGCGGGTAAAATGACTGATGACTGATGACTGATGACTTCTTCCTTCCTTTTTATTTCTAATGACTATTGACGGTTTTCTGAATCTGAACAAACCAGCCGGCATGACATCTCACGACTGCGTGGGGCGAGTGCGCCGACTGCTGAAACTGAAGCGAGTCGGACACGGAGGAACCCTAGATCCGGCAGTGACAGGCGTTTTGCCGATCGCCCTAGGCAAAGCAACCAGGCTGCTGCAATTCCTCCAACACCACAAAGCTTACCGAGGTACGATTCGGTTTGGCTTAACTACCGCTACGGACGATTTAGAAGGAGAAATTCTGCATTGTCAACCGGTGCCGGAGTTGACTTTAGAAAAAGTGCAAGCTGCGCTGCCGAATTTTATCGGAAAAATTGCGCAATTTCCGCCGAGTTTTAGTGCGGTTCAGGTGGCAGGAAAACGGCTTTATGAGTTAGCTAGAAAAGGCGAAACTGTGGAAGTTGCTGCTAGGAATGTTGAGGTATTTAGGCTGGAAATTTTGGATTGGCGGCCTGGGGATTTTCCCGAATTGGATTTGTCGATCGCCTGTGGGGCCGGTACTTACATTCGGGCGATCGCCCGGGACTTGGGCGCACTCTTAAATGCAGGCGGTACTTTGGCTTGTTTGACTCGCACCGAAAGCAGCGGTTTCTCGATCGACCAAAGTCTCACTTTTGCAGAATTAGAACTGCAATTGCAGCACAATACATTCACCCCAATTTTGCCATCGGCGGTTTTGGGACACTTGGGGGCGATCGTCCTTTCTCCTGAATACACCAAACGCTGGTTTCAAGGACAGCGCCTCCCCATTCCCGAAACAGCAATAGCAGCCGAGGAAACTCAGGATAATTCCCTCAAAAATCCCATACCCCAACCTCCGTCTCCATTGCAAGTGTACGACCCTGACGGTAACTTGTTAGGGATCGGTCAAGTAGCTTGCTCAGAAACAAGTACGATCTTGTCTCCTCAAATTGTGTTTTAGCTATCCAAGAGGTAAAAATGAAAATAGGTATAATTGGCGCGGGAAATGTTGGCGGAACTCTCGGACGTATTTTAACCAAAAAAGGTCATTCGATTGTATTTGGCGTCAGAGCTCCGCAGAGTGCAAAAGTGCAGTCTGCTGTAGAAGCTACAGGAGGCAATGCGCGAGCGGCTAGCGTTGGGGAAGCTGCAAGTCACGGTCAAGTTTTGATTTTAGCTACGCCTTGGAATGGCACGAAAGAGGCGTTAGCCGCTGCGGGAGATTTGACTGGCAAAATTATTATAGATGCGACAAACCCGATCGAGATGACACCCGCTGGACTTGCTGCTGGGCTGACAATCGGATACACAACTTCGGCCGCCGAAGAAATTGCCAAATGGGCGATCGGGGCGCAAGTTGTGAAAGCTTTTAACAACATTGGTGCGAGCTGTTTTGAAAATTTGCAATTCGGTTCGCAAACAGCAACTGCTTTTATTTGCGGAGACGATGCAGATGCCAAGAAAATTGTCACCAATCTTGCCGAAGACATCGGATTTGAAGTTGTAGATGCCGGGGAACTCAAGCAAGCTCGATTGCTGGAACCGCTGGGGATGCTGTGGATTCACTTAGCTTTCAGCGGTAGGGGACAAGATTTTGCGATTAATCTAATTAAGCGCTGAGGTCAAAATTGTGAAAATATTACTGATCGGATTAATTCGAGGCTACAAAATGGGGATTTCTCCTTATTTACCTAACGCCTGTAGATTTCAACCAACTTGTTCGCAATACGCGATCGAAGCCATAGAAAGATTTGGGGCGGCCCGCGGCGGTTCAATGGCAGTTAAGCGGATTTTGCGGTGTCATCCTTTTCATCCTGGGGGTTACGATCCCCTACCGCCCAAAGATAGCCCAGAGCATTAGTTACAACACTAACAAAAAGGCAGTCAAAGCCTTGCTTTGGCTGCCTTTGGGCTAGCTTTTTGCCTATGTGGGAGGGTGAAATTCAGGATTCAGCAAACAGGCAGAAGGAAGTTGCAATCGACCCCTGATTCAGCAGTGAAGAAGCTCCTCACGCTCTTGGGAGTTGGTATATTAGTTAGATTCTGGATTTTATAGATTAGTAAATGCGTGCAAATAGGCCTTGCATCTTTATGGCTAAAACTCTTGAGGGGAATCAGTACCTGAGGGGGTTAAACTCCCAGAGTTAATTGTTATTTTTGACCTAAATTCCGTAATATTACTGTTTTATTCCACAACTCAGCAGTTATATAATAGGAAAAACGGGAGGACAGGGGATGCGAGTTGATATGTCTGCTACCGCAATCGGGTACAAAATGTTGTCCCATACTCTGGCAGTGCTGAGCCAGAAACAAGCAACAGGGAAATTGATTTTAGAGCAAGGCGAACAACAGTGGCAACTTTACTTTTTCCAGGGTTGTTTGGTTTACGCCACAGGAGGCGCCCACAGGGCGAGGCGCTGGTATAGGGGGATCGGGCAACACTGTCGCAACTTTCAAGTCGATCTCAGAGACATGGATGCTGGAGAACTGTGGGAGTATCAACTGCTTCAGCAAGGAGTAGCAGCCAGCGAAATGAGTTTGGAACAAGCTAAGGCGATCGTCCACAGCGGCGTTTCCGAAGTGTTCTTTGCTTTGATCGGTCAATCTGGCTTGCGCCGGGAGTGGCGTCCGTCGGAAAAATATTTTTCTAAAATCACATCTTCTTTACTGCTGTCTTTAACAGAATTAGAGCAAATTCTGTTTTCTACAGAACAAATTTGGCAGAAGTGGAAAGCAATGGGTTTGTGGTTGGTAGAACCAGAACAAGCACCTCTGTTAAAAGCGTCGGCACAGTTGCAGGAAAATCGATTTAGTTCTAATTCTTTGATCGCTTTAGCTAACGTATTTAACGGCGAAAATACTCTTTGGGATATTGCGTTCAAGAAAAAACAGTGCGTGACAGTGGCAACTCGGGCTTTAGTTAATTACATGAAGCAGGGTTTAGTAAATTTCCGAACAGTACCAGACTTGCCCTCGCCTATAGAACAGTGGCGCCTTGCTTCGGCGATGATTGGGCCAGTGCGGCCTTTGATTGCCTGTATCGATGACAGTCCGACAGTATGCGAATTTTTAGAACAAATTTTATTACCGGCAGGGTATCGAGTCCTAAAAATTCAAGACCCGATGCAAGGAGTGGGCATTCTCTCCAACCAAAGACCTGCTTTAATTTTTATGGACGTGGTGATGCCGAAGACAAGCGGCTTTGCTTTGTGCAATTTTTTGCGAAAAACATCGACTTTTCGGGAAACTCCGATCGTATTTTTGACCGGTCAAGATAGTATAATTGACCGCACGCGAGCAAAACTTACAGGTGCTTCGGATTTTTTGACCAAGCCTGCAAAACCGCAAGAAGTTTTGCAAGTAGTTGACAAGTATTTGAAGGTAAAAGGCGATCGCAACCCTCTGACAACTCCCCGCCATGATTTACTCAATTCGCAGCAACTTAGCCTAGCCAATTCTTAAATCAAAATTACGCTCAAACAGCATCGCTGTAGATTGGGTGCGCAGCGTCGATTCTCCATATTCGACTTGAGATTTATGATTTACTTGCAGCGCAGTGAATCGGGTTGTCGAACTTAATCTAAAATTTTGGAATTGACGGTCTGGCGTCGGGGCTGGTACCCGTTGTGGCGCAGCGTCGGATGGTGCAGCCTATAAATATTTTATCGATCGTCATCAGTCACTCCCAAGTATTTAATTTTTTAATTTCAAATTTACAATCAAAAATGGTATAATCCATCGGACTAGATATTATTAATTATGAGCGATCGAACTCCGCAGGTAAGCGTGGTAATTCCCGCTTACAACTGCGCGGCTTACATCGGGCAAGCCGTAGATAGCGTGCTGCACCAAACCTATACTGACTGGGAAATTATTGTAGTAGACGACGGTTCGCGAGACGATACCAGATTAATTTTAGAACAATATGGCGATCGCCTGCGCTACATTTACCAACAAAATCAAGGAGTTTCTATTGCCCGAAATCGCGGCATCGAGCTAGCCAGAGGAGAATTCATCGCTTTTCTCGATGCAGATGACTACTTTTTACCCGACAAAATATCAGCACAAATGGCTGTATTTGCAGCGCAACCAAATCTAGGAATAGTCCACAGCGGCTGGCGTCAAGTTAACAGTATAGGTCAACCGATCAAAGATGTCAAACCATGGGAAAACATTCCTAAATTAGACTTAGAAATGTGGCTGCGGTGGAAACCAGTCTTACCGAGTGCGATGGTATTTCGCCGCCATTGGCTAGAGCGAGCAGGCGGATTCGACCCTCGATTTCCCCCGGCGGAAGATACAGATTTAGCGCTGCGTTTAGCCTTAATGGGATGCGAAACAGAGTGGTTGCGACAAGTAACAGTTTGCTACCGCCAGCACGAACAAAGCGCCATGTACAAAGGTTTACCGCAGGCTAAATCCCTCGCAGCCGTCACGGAAACTTTTTTTTCCCGCCCCGAATTGCCCGATAAAATACGTTTGTTGGAAAAGCAAATCAAGTACAGTACCTTTGTTTGGATTGCTTGGTATTTGCACCGCACCGGTCATTTTGCTGAGATGGCAGAGTTTTTGCAGCGTTCTTGGAATTATACGCCTTATTTGCCTGTGGAAACAGTAATTAATTGGGCGGAGTGTTTTACCGAATTTTCGCAGGATGCGGGCGATGAATTGGATGCAGATTTATTAACTCAATCTCCCGAATGGCAGCAGTTAATGCAGTGGACAATTCTCACCAGCCACAATAAAACTGGTTTGTAGTGAGGAATGCAAGTCCTTCTTAGAGGACTTGCATTCCTCACTACAAACCTTCTAGCATTGGTAAATAAGGTTTTTTTTAACGAACCGCGAAGGCGCAAAGGACACGAAGGAAGAGAAGAGAAAAAGTGCTAAAGTTTTTTGGCAAGGTGAAAGGCTGAAAGATAGGAAGTTTTGATGTTATTTCCGCAGTTTTTTTGGAGGGCTTCCCGCAAATTTACCAACAATGATGTTCTTTTTTTATCATTGAGCGCTATGTACTTGGAGTAAGTTTGCAGAAGTGCTAGATAATCTTCTATGCTGTAGGTAATTTGACAAACTAACTGTTCGTAAATTAAATCTTCGTACAGCCCAGAGTCGATGATATCTTGTCCGATTTCTTTGAGAGTTTCTGCTTGATTTGCTCTTTCTTTGGCATGATATTCTGCTAGAGACGGAGCTTGATTTTGATAAACTTCATCCAAAACTTGGTAAACTTCATCCTGGGGCAAAACTCCGGCATTCCACAGCAAAATCAATGAACCTTTATCTTTTAATGCAGCGGCCGTTTTGTGATAGCGAATATCCGGTGACACCCAATGAAAAGAAGTCGCGGCGAGTACAGCATTAAATTTATCAGATTCTAATTCCCACTCTTCCAAAGTTTTATTTTTAATCTCTACAGATGGATAAGTTGCACAGTTTTGTAGCGCTAGCTGACAAGCTGGCTGACTGGGTTCGAGACAAAGCATTGCAAAACCTAATTCTGCAAACGGAACAGTGGCTATTCCGGGGCCGCAGCCGATTTCAAGAATGTTGGCGTTTGAGGGAAGTTCGGCTAATTCGATAACGCGATTAATTAGTTTTTGAGGATAGCGCGGTCTAGTTTTGTTGTAGAAACCTGCGATTTCACTGTACCAGTTTTTTCGCTGTTCGTAACTGTAGGTGGCGATATATTCGTTAGACCAATTGTGGTTTTTTTCTGATTCTTTTACCATTCTGAAATCTTCCTTTTCTCTTCTCTTATCTTCCTACCCTTCGGGAACGGCTTCGCCGAACGCGTCCTTTGCGTCTTCGCGGTTCGTTCAAACTACTTATATTCAAATTCGAGATTATACTTCAGTTTCAGCTTCAGTAAAAATTGGCGGCCAAAGTTCATTAATGGGCAATTCCCAACCAGGAAAAAGTTCGGATACCGTCAAAATATCTCCATTACCCAGCACAATTGGTTCGCCTTCGGGACGGTAAACTGTTACAGTTTCTTGATCCGGGTCGATCAAAATGCCTACTTGTGCGCCGAGTTGGATAAAATTGAGAATCTTTTTTTCGAGCGGTTTAATACGATCGCTCTGTGATTTAATTTCTACTACCAAGTCGGGGACTAATTCTCCGAAATAACGGGGACTTTGCCTGATCCGGCCCGCGCGCACAAAGGAAACATCGGGTGCTGTGAGGTTCGCATCAGGTAAAATAAAGCCACCGGCGGAGTCAAAAACTCGACCTAAACGGCGGGGATAAACCCAATTGGCGAGCAGCCAACTGAAAATTACACCTATTTCGCTAGATACAATATCTGACGGCCCCACAATGATAATCCTCCCGCTTTCTAGTTCAAGTTGGTAATCTTGACCGGCTTCTTTGAAGGTTTTTTGGACTTTTTCTAAGTCTTTGAGTGTCATCATATTGATTGTTACCTCGCAGAAAATGAGTTACCGCAGCTACAGCTTTGGGCTGCATTGGGGTTGTGGAAGCGGAAACCTCCGCCCATCAAGTCTTCTGAATAATCTAAGGTGAGCTCATTGAGATATTTTATGTGCTGGGGGTCGATCGCAACTTGAACTCCCTCGGACTCGCAGAGAGTGTCTTCTGGGACGGGCGCATCGTCAAATGCCATTGTATAGGACAAACCGGAACAGCCGCTCGATTCCACGCCCAGACGAAACAAAGCATTGGGATGAGAATGCTTGGATTTGAGACGGTTTATTTCTAGGGCTGCGGTTTTACTCAGATGAATCATTATTGGTAATTTGTAATTGGAAATGTAGGGTGCGCAATGCGCACCTTACTGGAAATGTAGGGTACGCATTGCGCACCTTACGAGTGAGTTACTTAGCCTTTTCTGTACGGGCATAATCGTCTTGGAAGCGCACAATATCATCTTCTCCGAGATATTCGCCATTCTGTACTTCAATTAAAACCAGCGGGATAACTCCTGGATTTTCCAGACGGTGATTGATGCACTGTGGAACGTAGGTAGACTGATTTGTAAACAAAACTTGTTCGGTTTCACCGCAAGTAACTTTTGCAGTACCAGAAACTACGATCCAGTGTTCGCTGCGGTGGTGGTGCATTTGCAGGCTGAGGCGATGTCCGGGATTAACTTCGATTCGCTTGATTTTATATCCTGGGCCTTCTTCTAGGGTCGTAAACGAGCCCCAAGGCCGCGATTCTGTAGCGGTTATTTCGTTGGATGCAGCAGGTGCGTGCAGAGTAGATAGTTGAGAAATTTCTTGAATTTGAACCATGATTTTCACTCCTTGGGGATTGCTTGCTGAATCCTGTGTTAAACGACTTTGGGTTTGGTATTAGCTAATTTATCCTGAAAACCGCAGTTCGATCGCGCGAACCGGTTAGCGGACTGTAGACTTTTGCACTTTTACCTGCGAAATCTGGATCGACCCACCTTGACCACCATAGCAAAACGATCGCAGTAGTTGTCATCCGTGATTCGCTCGATCGGCAAAATCTACATCAAATCTTCATTCTCAAAGGCCTGTGCTTTAAATAAGCTTAACGGGAGTGAAGCGGGGTGGGAGAGGGCGACAGTCCGGGAGCGGGCTATCAGGCTTCGGGAGCGGGTAAAGAGGGAGAGAATTTTTGTTCTGACTAATGGCTGATGACTAATGAGTAATGATTAATCACTAAAACATGAGTTGACATGATTAGAAAATACAGATTAGGTACAATAAAAAGCTTGGGACTGTATCGATCGCAATCTCTCCGTCACTTTTAGGAATATATCAAAATGAACAGCAACGGACTGCCAGCAAAACAAGGCCTATACGATCCGCAGTTCGAGCACGACGCTTGCGGAGTCGGCTTTATTGTACACATCAAGGGTAACAAATCACACGAAATCGTCGAACAGGCTTTGACAATCCTGCTGAACCTCGACCACCGCGGCGCCTGCGGCTGCGAACCCAACACCGGAGACGGGGCGGGCATTTTGATGCAGGTACCCCACAAATTTCTTAAGAAAGCAGCCGCAGCTTTAAATATCGCACTTCCAGAAGCTGGCGAGTACGGAGTTGGGGCAATTTATTCGTCGCGCGATCGGACTCAACGGGAAAATGGGCAACGCATTTTTGCCGAAATCGCTGCGGAAGAAGGATGTCCCGTGCTCGGTTGGCGCGAAGTTCCCACTGATAACTCATCCCTGGGCGATACCGCCAAAGCTAGCGAACCCTTGATGCAGCAAGTGTTCCTAGCCCGTCCCGCAGGTATGGACGAGGCGGGTTTTGAGCGAAAACTTTACGTGATCCGCAAACGCGCCCACAATGCCATCCGCAGGACGAATGTAGACCCCTACTGGTATAATTCCACTCTGTCGTGCCGGACGATCGTCTACAAGGGAATGTTGATGCCCGTACAAGTGGGAGACTATTATCCCGACCTCCACGACCCTGACATGGAAAGCGCTTTAGCGCTGGTTCACTCGCGCTTCAGCACGAATACTTTTCCAAGTTGGGAACGATCGCACCCTTACCGCTACATCGCCCACAACGGCGAAATTAACACCATGCGCGGCAACATCAATTGGATGAACGCGCGGCAATCGATGTTCGAGTCGGAACTATTCGGCGATGATTTAAAGAAAATCCCGAATTTAATCAATGTCGATGGTAGTGACTCAACTATTTTTGACAATGCTTTGGAATTGCTTTATTTGGCTGGGCGTTCTTTACCGCACGCTGTAATGATGATGATTCCTGAACCTTGGACAGCCCACGAGTCGATGAGTGACGAGAAAAAGGCTTTCTACGAATACCATTCCTGCTTGATGGAACCTTGGGATGGCCCGGCTTCGATCGCCTTTACTGACGGAACATCGATCGGCGCTGTGCTCGATCGCAATGGTTTGCGTCCTTCCCGCTACTGCGTCACCAAGGACGACTTGGTAATTATGGCATCGGAAGCGGGAGTTTTGCCGATCGCACCGGAACGAATTCTCTCAAAAGGCCGTTTGCAACCAGGCCGGATGTTTCTGGTAAATACAGCCGAAGGCCGGATCATTTCGGACGAGGAAATCAAACATCAAATCGCCTCCGAACATCCGTATCGCGAGTGGATTGACCAGCATATGGTCGAGATTGCCAAACTGCCAGATGCTAAGGATTTGACAGAATCCAATCCTGAAACATTAATCCAGCGTCAAATGGCTTTTGGCTACACCTTTGAAGAGCTGCGGTTGCTGTTAGCACCGATGGCAAAAGATGGTGTGGAAGCTGTCGGAGCGATGGGTGCAGACACGCCGCTGGCTGTGCTTTCCAATCGCCAAAAGCTACTTTATGAATACTTCCAACAACTGTTTGCCCAAGTTACGAATCCGCCCATTGATTCGATCCGCGAAGAAATTGTTACTTCTGCGGAAACGACAATTGGTTCTGAACGCAATTTGCTCAAGCCGGAACCGGAAAGTTGTCATTTAATTGAACTGAAAACGCCAATTCTCAGCAATGAAGAATTGGCTAAACTCAAACACGTTGCCCAAGGTAATTTCAAGTCGATTACCATACCGATCTTGTTTGACCCGAAAACAGGAGTGAAAGGTTTGGAACAAGCCTTAGAAGATGTGTTCGCAGCAGCCGACAGTGCGATCGCCTCTGGGGTAAATATTCTCATTTTGTGCGATCGGGGAATCGATGCCGAAAACGCTCCAATTCCCGCATTGCTAGCAGTTGCTGGTCTCCACCACCACTTGATCCGCCAAGGTACGCGGACGCGGGCGGGACTGGTGCTCGAATCTGGCGAACCGCGCGAAGTGCATCACTTTGCGACTTTAATCGGCTACGGTTGCGGTGCGATCAATCCGTATTTAGCTTTTGAGACGATCGCAGATTCGATCCGCGAAGGTTTGCTGGTAAATGTTGATACCAAGACAGCTTGCAAAAACTACGTCAAAGCCGCAACCAAAGGCGTGACCAAGGTTGCGTCGAAAATTGGGATTTCCACCATTCAAAGTTACCGTGGTGCCCAGATATTTGAGGCGATCGGCTTAAACAAATCCGTAGTCGATAAATACTTCACTTGGACAGCATCGCGAATTGCCGGAGTTGACCTCGAAATTATCGCCCAAGAAGCGATTTTACGTCATACTCACGCATTCCCCGATCGCCCATCCAGCGGACACACCCTCGATGTCGGCGGCGAATATCAATGGCGCAAGGAAGGCGAAGCCCACTTGTTCAGCCCGCAAACCATTCACGCCCTGCAACAAGCGGTGCGCGAAGGCAGTTACCCGCTTTTCAAACAGTATTCCGGGCTGGTTAACGAACAAAGTCAACAGCATTTTACCCTGCGCGGTTTGCTGGAATTTAAGCAGCGGGAATCGATTCCGATTGAGGAAGTTGAGCCGATCGAATCTATTATCAAACGCTTCAAAACTGGGGCGATGAGTTATGGTTCGATTTCCCAAGAAGCCCACGAATCTCTAGCCGTCGCCATGAACCGCATCGGTGGCAAATCGAACACTGGCGAAGGTGGCGAAGATCCCGATCGCTATACTTGGACAAACGATCGCGGTGACTCGAAAAACAGTGCGATCAAACAAGTTGCTTCCGGGCGTTTCGGCGTTACCAGCTTGTACCTTTCCCAAGCCAAGGAACTCCAAATCAAGATGGCGCAAGGGGCAAAACCCGGAGAAGGCGGACAGTTACCCGGTAAAAAAGTATACCCGTGGATTGCCAAAGTCCGGCACTCAACTCCCGGTGTCGGCTTGATTTCGCCTCCGCCTCACCACGACATTTATTCGATCGAAGATTTGGCCGAATTGATTCACGACTTGAAAAATGCCAACCGGGAAGCACGGATTAGCGTCAAATTGGTGTCGGAAGTGGGAGTTGGGACGATCGCAGCAGGTGTTGCTAAAGCCCACGCCGATGTGGTGCTGATCTCCGGCTACGACGGCGGTACAGGCGCATCACCCCAAACTTCGATCAAACACTGCGGATTACCTTGGGAGTTGGGATTGGCCGAAACTCACCAAACCCTGGTACTCAACAATCTCCGCAGCCGAATTGCGGTGGAAACCGACGGACAACTCAAAACCGGCCGCGATGTAGCAATTGCTGCACTGCTTGGCGCTGAGGAATTCGGATTTGCCACCGCGCCGCTGGTGACTTTGGGCTGCATCATGATGCGCGTTTGCCACCAAAACACTTGCCCCGTCGGCGTTGCCACCCAAGATCCCCTGTTGCGGAAAAACTTTACCGGAGATCCCGATCACACAGTAAACTTTATGACATTCATCGCCCAAGAAGTCCGCGAAATCATGGCGCAGTTGGGCTTTCGCACGCTGAATGAAATGGTTGGGCGCACCGATGTTTTGGAAGCGCAACAAGCGGTGGAACACTGGAAGGCTAAGGGTTTGGACTTCTCGAACATCCTGTATCAGCCGGAAGTTGGGGAGGATGTCGGGCGCTACTGTCAGATGGCGCAGGATCACGGTTTGGAAAAGTCGATCGACCTTAGTGTACTGCTGGATTTGTGCAAAAGTGCGATCGAAAACGGCACACCAGTCAAAGCGACTTTGCCAATTACCAATGTCAACCGCGTTGTCGGCACAATTCTCGGCAACGAAATCACCAAACGCCACTGGGAAGGTTTACCCGATAATACCGTGCACCTGCACTTCCAAGGTAGCGCTGGGCAAAGCTTTGGGGCATTCGTACCCAAAGGAGTCACCCTAGAGCTCGAAGGCGAAGCCAACGACTATTTGGGCAAGGGGCTCAGCGGTGGCAAAATCGTGCTGTACCCGTCGCTAGCTTCCACCTTTGTCGCAGAAGAAAATGCGATCGTCGGCAACGTAGTGCTTTACGGAGCGACATCTGGCGAGGTTTTCATCCGAGGGCTGGCCGGCGAACGTTTCGGGGTGCGCAACTCCGGCGTTAACGCAGTAGTCGAAGGTGTCGGCGATCACGGTTGCGAGTACATGACTGGCGGCAAAGTTGTAGTTTTGGGTGCCACCGGGCGCAATTTTGCAGCGGGAATGAGTGGCGGTGTTGCTTACATTTTGGATGAGGCGGGGGATTTTGCAACTCGCTGCAATATGTCAATGGTAGGTTTGGAAAAGTTGGAGGATGCTGAGGAAATTGCCGATTTGCGGCAGTTGATTCAGACTCATTTTGATTTGACTGGAAGTGCGAAAGCATCAAAGGTTTTGGCAAATTGGGATGCGATGTTGCCAGTGTTTGTGAAGGTGATGCCGATGGATTATAAGCGGGTGTTGCAGGCAATCGAAAGGGCGATCGCTGCGGGTTTAAGCGGTGATGATGCGCTGACGGCGGCTTTTGAGGAAAATGCTCGCGATGTCGCCCGGATTGGCGGCAGTTAGGGTTCTGCGCTAGAATTCTACTCATGTAGCAAGAGTTTCTCTTGTTTGTAGCGAAGTCTAGATCCCCCCTAGCCCCCCTTAATAAGGGGGGGACAAGAAATATTCTTGCGTCCCCCTTCTTAACGGAGGGACAAGAAGTATTCTCTTTCGTCCCCCTTCTTAACGGAGGGACAAGAACGTTCTTTCAAAGTCCCCCTTCTTAAGGGGGATTTAGGGGGATCTAGACTTTGCCTAAAAGCGACATTT
>NZ_JAUBOJ010000005.1:0-55155 GCF_036700185.1 Microcoleus sp. BM001215392
GTACTATTCGACAACGAGTGTCTCGACTGGTAAGAAAGAGCTTAGCCTTCTCTAAAAAATTAGAAAATCATATTGCTGCCCGGAGAGCGCTTTGTACATCATTACAATGCTAATTTACAACTTTAAATGTCTACTTTTCTTTAAATTCAGTTTTATTCTGTCGATCCTTTCCTTCAGGGGACTACCCTCTCGGGATGTTCACTCCAAAAATGCTTTAATACCTCCGCTATGACGAGATTTTATCTATTTATTGGCGTGTTTAAATTCAGGATTGTATGCTAAAATTTAGATAGCAATTTTTCAGATAAAAATTATGCAATCAACTACCGAAAACCTCATGGGAAAAGTTACCACAACTCTAGTAGTTACGAATCGGTTGGATGAAGGAAAAGCAGAAGATGGTTTGATTCCTATTGAGCAAGTCAGGTCTGTTACTCTAGAAAATGTTTTGGTGGATACGGGGGCGACAACTTTGTGTTTGCCGAAAGATGTGATTGCAAGACTGGGTTTGAAAATTCTCAAGCAAGTAGTTGTTGAGACTGCAACTGGCATTAGTGAGGCTCGGATTTTTCAAGATGCTAAAATTTGTCTGTGCGGGCGCGAAGGCACGTTTGAGTGTCTGGAATTGCCAGAGGGGAAAACTCCGCTTTTAGGCGTGATTCCGATGGAAGCGCTGGGAATTGAAGTGGATTTGAAAAATCAAAGTTTGAAGGTTTTGCCCGACGGGCCGACGGAAACTTATTTGACAATTCTTTGATATTAATCTCAATGCAGGGGAAGTAAATATTATGCAGTCTACTGTGCAAACAGCAGCGGGCATTAAAACTGAACCCTCAACTGTCAACTGTCAACTGTCAACTGTCAACTGTCAACTGTTTAAGATTCTTTGATATTCTTGAGTTTGGATGCCAGGTATTCCAAAGGCAGCGCTAAGATGGTTAAGCACTGTTTTGCACTACTCTCATGTCCCAACGCGCCAAAACCTCACACAGCAAGCCTTGTGCATCCCACAACGGGCATCAGGTGACGAGTTCTAACTCCAACAGCCAAAATACAATTCGGATTCGCGGTGCGAGACAGCACAACCTTAAGAATATCGATTTGGAACTGCCGCGCGATCGACTGATCGTGTTTACTGGTGTCTCCGGTTCTGGTAAGTCTTCCCTGGCTTTCGATACAATTTTTGCCGAGGGACAGCGCCGCTACGTGGAGTCTCTCAGCGCCTACGCCCGCCAGTTTTTGGGACAGTTGGACAAACCCGATGTGGATGCGATCGAGGGGCTGAGTCCGGCTATTTCGATCGACCAAAAGTCAACTTCGCACAACCCGCGATCGACTGTCGGCACTGTTACAGAAATTTACGATTATCTCAGATTACTGTACGGCAGAGCTGGCGAACCGCACTGTCCGATTTGCGATCGCTGCATTGCGCCGCAGACAATTGATGAAATGTGCGATCGAGTCATGGCCCTTCCAGACGGCACTCGCTTTCACCTTCTAGCGCCTGTTGTGCGCGGAAAAAAAGGCACTCACCGCAAATTATTATCGAGTTTAGCTTCTGAAGGATTTATTCGCGTCAAAGTTAACGGAGAAATTTTAGAACTATCGGAAAATATCGAATTAGATAAAAATCATACGCACAATATCGAGATCGTTGTTGACAGGTTAGTTAAAAAACCGGGTTTAGAAGAGCGTTTAGTGGATTCTCTGTCAACTTGTTTGCGGCATTCTGAGGGAATTGCGATCGTAGAAGAGTTACCGCCTGACGAAAATTCTGAACCAGCCCACGGGCCGATCGTCTTTTCGGAAAACTTTGCTTGTCCCGAACACGGTGCGGTGATGGAAGAACTTTCACCCCGTTTGTTTTCGTTTAATTCGCCCTACGGCGCTTGTCCCAACTGTCACGGTTTGGGGAGTTTGCGGACTTTTGCGCCGGAGTTGGTGATTCCTGATGAGAAAGCACCTCTTTATTGCGCGATCGCCCCTTGGTCAGACAAAGACAACTCCTATTATCTCTCTTTGCTGTGCAGCGTAGCTGATAGTTGCGGGTTTGATATCGACACTCCTTGGTTCCGCTTGAGGCCAGAACACCAGCGGGTGATTTTGCATGGAAATGAGTCCAAACAAACCGCAGAAAGCAAGAAGCGAGACAGCAGCACGACTGATTTGAGGAGAGATTTTAAAGGTGTAATTTCCATGTTGCAGCGCCAGTACGACGATACTGGTTCTGATTTGATCAAACAGAAGTTAGAACAGTATCGAGTCGATCGCTCTTGCGATGTTTGCGAAGGAAAACGCTTGAAGCCCGAAGCGCTGTCGGTGCGGCTGGGACAGTACGGAATTGTGGATTTGACCGGAATTTCGATTCGCGACTGTCGCGAACGAGTCAATAATTTAGGATTGAGCGATCGGCAATTCCAAATATCCGATTTAGCCCTCAGAGAAATCAAAGCAAGATTGCAATTTTTGCTCGATGTGGGGTTAGATTACCTGACCTTAGACCGCGCAGCAATGACGCTTTCCGGCGGAGAAGCCCAGCGAATTCGCCTCGCCACTCAAATCGGTTCGGGTTTGACCGGCGTCCTCTACGTTTTGGACGAACCCAGCATCGGACTGCACCAAAGAGACAATTTTCGCCTGCTGCAAACCTTAACAAAATTGCGCGATTTAGGCAATACTTTGATAGTGGTAGAACACGATGAAGAAACCATGCGCGCCGCCGATCACATTGTCGATATCGGCCCTGGCGCCGGCGTTCACGGCGGCAAAATCATCTCCCAAGGAAGTTTAGAAAACTTGCTGGCGGCAGAAGAATCTTTGACTGGTGCTTATCTGTCGGGAAAACGAGTAATTGAAACTCCGAATGAAAGGAGAAAAGGCAACGGAAAAGCTCTCTCGATCAAAAATGCGACGCGCAACAATTTAAAAAATGTAGACGTGGAATTTCCCCTGGGAAAACTCGTATGCGTGACCGGGGTTTCCGGTTCTGGAAAATCAACTTTAATCAATGAATTGTTGTACCCATCACTGCAACACTATCTCACCAAAAAAGTTCCTTTACCGACTGACATGGAAGCCCTCAAAACCAAGGGCGAACGGTCTCTAGAGGATGTGGTTGATAAGGTAATAGTCATCGATCAATCTCCCATCGGCCGCACTCCGCGTTCTAATCCTGCTACTTACACGGGAGTCTTTGATGTGATTCGGGATTTATTTTGCGAAACCGTTGAAGCGAAGGCAAGAGGTTACAAAGCGGGGCAGTTTTCTTTTAACGTCAAAGGCGGAAGGTGCGAAGCTTGCGGCGGCCAAGGGGTGAATGTGATTTCGATGAATTTTTTGCCGGATGTTTACGTGCAGTGCGAGGTTTGTAAGGGTGCGCGGTACAACAGGGAAACGCTGCAAGTGAAGTATAAAGGTAAGTCAATTTCTGATGTTTTGAACATGACTGTAGAGGAAGCTTGGGAGATGTTTAAAAATATTCCGAGGGCGGGCGTCAGATTGCAAACTTTGGTTGATGTTGGTTTGGGTTACATTCAGTTGGGACAGCCGGCACCGACGCTATCGGGGGGCGAAGCGCAGCGGGTGAAGTTGGCTACAGAACTGTCGCGCCGCGCTACTGGTAAGACGCTTTATTTGATTGATGAACCGACGACTGGTTTGTCGTTTTATGACGTTCACCATTTGTTAAATGTGCTGCAAAGATTGGTAGATAAGGGTAATTCTATTTTGGTAATCGAGCACAATTTAGATGTGATTCGGTGCTGCGATTGGGCGATCGATTTGGGTCCGGAAGGAGGAGATAAGGGAGGGGAAATTATTGTGGCGGGAACACCGGAGGAGGTGGCGGCAAATCCGAGGTCTTATACTGGGAAGTATTTGCAAGCGGTTTTGCAGCAGCATCCTTTGGGGGAGGCTGTAGCTGTTAGCTAATCCTCAATACAGCACCCAATCTTCGAGGCAGGGAGATTCCAAACGGGAGTAAGAAGGATGTAGGCGATCGAGCTGCGGTATTGTACCAAAACTGCGATACAATGATATCATTTCCGGTTGCATCGGAATGATAACGAGGACACGGCAGTGCCGTTTCCCTACCCAAATTAATTGTAGGGAATCCGAGCTACCTATAGTCGAAGTATGAATGCTGTTGAAATCGAAGAAGCCGTTTCCAGGCTCGCCGAAGCACCTTTTGACCCGGAAGAGTTCCCCTTTGCTTTCCTCGAAGCCTTCGGCAACAAGCTGACGACGATCAAGCGCCTCCAAAGCAAAAGCGGCAGCTCAAACCAATCGGATCTGTCCGGTGGCGTGCTCCAGCGGAACAATATCCACCTGAAGGTTTGCCCAGAAGGTGAGGTGACAAACACTCTCTCGGCTTTGCGGGAGAGCAAGGCGACGGCTCGGCATAAGGCTAAGTTCATCCTCGCCACCGACGGTAAAAGCTTTGAGGCAGAAAATGTCGTTGATGGCGAAACCATTGCCTGCGAATACCCGGATTTTCATGACCATTTCGGGTTTTTCCTGCCGTTGGCGGGGATTACGACGGTTAGGCAGATCCGGGAGAATGCCTTTGACATCAAGGCTACGGGGCGACTCAATCGCCTCTATATTGAGCTGCTGAAGGACAACCCAGACTGGGACAAAGCCGATCGCCGGGAAGCCCTAAATCACTTCATGGCGCGGTTGATTTTCTGCTTTTTTGCTGAGGATACTAATATTTTCCACAGCGATGGTTTGTTTACGGCAACCGTTCAGAAAATGAGTGCGATCGATTCCTCGAATACCCATGAGGTGCTGTCGGAGTTGTTTCGGGCGATGTGTACTCCCCCTAATCCTAAAGCGCGGGAAGCAGCCAAGATTCGCAATTGGGCGGATGTGTTTCCCTATGTGAATGGGGGGCTGTTTTCGGGTGGTGTGGAAGTGCCGCGTTTTAGCAAGATTGCGCGATCGTACTTGCTTCATGTTGGCAATCTGGACTGGACAAAGATTAATCCCGATATTTTCGGCTCGATGATTCAGGCGGTGGCGGATGATGAGGAGCGCGGTGCTTTGGGGATGCACTATACGAGCGTGCCGAATATCCTCAAGGTGCTGAATCCGCTGTTTTTGGATGATTTGCGATCGCAGTTAGAAGCCGCAGGAGATAATGCGCGAAAGTTGTTGAATTTGCGGCAAAGAATGGCGCGAATTCGGGTGTTCGATCCGGCTTGCGGATCGGGGAATTTTCTGGTGATTGCGTATAAGGAAATGCGTGGCATTGAGGCAGAAATTAACCGCCGTCGGGGTGAACCGGATCGCAAATCTGAGATTCCGTTGACAAATTTTCGGGGGATTGAATTGCGTCACTTTTCCTGTGAGATTGCGCGGTTGGCGTTGATTATTGCGGAGTATCAATGTGATGTGATGTATCGCGGGCCGAAGTTGGCGCTGGCGGAGTTTTTGCCGCTGAAGGATGATAACTGGGTTACTTGTGGGAATGCGTTGCGGTTGGATTGGTTGAGTATTTGTCCAACCACGGGAACGGGTGTGAAGGTGCAGCGGGAGGATTTGGATTTGTTTGGCGAGATGGGGGAAGTGGCGGAGATTGATTTTGAGAATGAGGGCGGGGAGACGTATATTTGTGGGAATCCACCTTATTTAGGGGGAAAAAGCCAGACAAAAGAGCAGAAGGAAGAATTATTAAATACGTTTGGGTCTAAGAATAAAATTGGAGAACTCGACTATGTTACTGGATGGCTAAGAAAAGGTGCAGAGTATTTGATTCAAAATGACGCTCGCGTTGCCTTTGTTGTAACCAACTCAGTTAACCAGGGTGCTCAAGTTCACCAATTATGGCCTCAAATTTTTGAGCTAGGTGTTGAAATATTCTTTGCTCATCGAGACTTTAAATGGGCTAATAATGCAAGTCGGAATGCCGCTGTAATTTGCTCTATCATTGGAATCAAACTGAGAAACAGTGAAATAAAGAATCTTTTCGGCGATAATGTTGCTCAAAAAGTTTCCTGCATTGGTCCATACTTAATTCCCGGAAATGAAACAATTGTAAAACAAGCCCTTGAGCCAGTTTCAGAGTTAATGCCAATTATTACTGGCAATAGTCCATATGATGGAGGAAATCTAATGCTATCAGGACAAGAAAGGTTGGATATGCTACAACGTTTCCCTGAAGCTAATCATCTCATCAGAAATGTGTATGGTGCTAGAGATTACATTAATGGAGAACAACGTTATTGCCTGTGGATTGATGATGAAAACATAGATATAGCAAATAGTATTCCCGACATCAAACAAAGAATACAAAAAGTTCTTGAATTTCGATGTGAGGGCGGAGAAGTTGCAAAAGGTTTAACTAATTTTCCGCATAGATTCCGTTATACACATCAGGCTAAAAAACATTTAATTATTGCTCCTAGGGTTTCGTCGGAGCGTAGATATTATATCCCTTTTGGCTTGCTTTCTAAGAACTGTATTGTGAGTGATTCAGCCCAAGCAATATACGATGCGGAACTTTGGCACTTAGCGATTTTACTAAGTTTGATACATATGTCATGGGTTCGTGTTGTTGCGGGCAAGTTAAAGACTGATTTGCGGTATTCTTCAGCCCTTTGTTACAACACCTTCCCCGTCCCCACTCTCACCGATCGCAACAAAGCCGATCTCACCCATTGCGCCGAAGAAATCCTGCTAGCGCGAGAGCAGTATTTCCCAGCCACGATCGCGGATATGTACGATCGCGATCGTATGGATACCGAATTCCCATTGGTTAGAGAAGCGCACGATCGCAACGACGAAATCCTCGAACGCATCTACATCGGCCGCCGCTTCAAAAACGACACCGAGCGCCTCGAAAAACTGTTTGAATTGTATACAAAGATGACCAGTCAACAGGCACCATCGAAAAAGTCTGCTAAAGGTAAAATCTAGTCATCACAACCGACAAAGAATAATATGGTTACTCTCAAAAATTTAGAGCAATGGTTGCTCACCCCCGCTGAAACAGAGAAACTTGAATTCAAAGAAGCTAAACAGCAATACGATACAACCAAACTTTTGCGTTACTGCATCGCTTTAGCCAATGAGGGAGGTGGTCATCTAGTCCTCGGTGTCACTAATAAACCGCCGCGAAATGTAGTAGGGACGCAAGCGTTTCCATCTGCAACTTTTCTTAATAAGATTAAAGCTTTAATTGTCGAGAAACTAAGATTTCGAGTAGATGTTACAGAGTTAAACCATTCCAATGGACGGGTGCTAGTTTTTGAAATACCCACTCGTCCCGTAGGGCAAGCATTCACTTTTGAAGGCGCATATTTAATGCGAGCAGGTGAAGATTTAGTACCAATGACACCCGATATGCTCAAACGCATTTTTGCCGAAGATCAACAGGACTGGTTTTCCCAATCCGCTCGATCGGATGCCAGCCCTGATGATATCATTGCGCTCCTCGATACCCAAACATACTTTGAGCTGTTAGACATTCCCTACCCAACCAGTCGCGATGCTGTCTTGGAACGATTGCAGAGTCAGGATTTAATTAAACAGACATCTCAAGGTTGGACGATCGCAAATCTCGCTGCTATTCTTCTGGCGAAAAAGCTAGATGCCTTCTCTTCTACCCTGGCTCGTAAAGCACCCCGTGTCGTTATTTACGAGGGTATAAACAAGCTCCAAACACGCGACGACAAGACAGACAATCGTGGCTATGCTGTTGGCTTTCAAGGATTAGTCAATTTTGTCCATTCAGCAGCACCACAAAATCGATTCATTGAAGAAGTTGTGAGGGAAGAAATTAAGATGTTCCCAAAACAGGCACTCAGAGAGTTGATTGCTAATGCCTTAGTGCATCAAGATTTTCTAGTCACAGGAGCTTCAGTGATGATCGAAATGTATAGCGATCGGATTGAAATTTCTAATCCGGGCATCCCACCCATTCAAGTAGAGCGCTTTATTGATGAATATCGATCGCGCAACGAGCAACTTGCCGACCTCATGCGTCGCTTTGGTATCTGCGAAGAAAAGGGGAGTGGTATCGACAAAGTTGTCAGCACGGCAGAGATATTTCAACTACCTGCACCAGATTTTCGAGTCGGCGAGCTCCGCACCACTACCGTGCTATTTGCCCATCAAAATTTTGCTGGCATGAGTAAACCAGATCGAATTCGGGCTTGTTATCAGCATTGTTGCCTGCTTTATGTCAGCAACAAACGGATGTCTAATCAGACCTTACGCGATCGATTTCGGTTGAGCGAATCCGGTGCAGCAACCGTTTCATTGGTAATCAAAGCGACTAAAGAAGCTGGATTGATTAGGATGGACGAATCAGAATCGACATCTACTCGCTATGCATCCTATCTCCCTTTTTGGGCGTAAAAGTGCTTTAACGCAAATCGATGCTGGCGAGTCTCGAAGTCTAAAACGCATATATATCAACAAAAAAGTGCTTTAATGCAAACCGATTTTAGCGAGTCTCAAAGAAAAAAACTCCCACCCATGAGCAAACCGATCGCCATTCCCTCAGTTTCCGTCACCTACGCCCAGGATGGCACCTCTACCCGCCCCAACGCCCTTGGTATGCGCCCGATGCAGGAACGCGCCTACCAGAAGCGCGGCGAACAATATCTCCTGATCAAATCGCCTCCCGCCTCCGGCAAAAGTCGGGCATTAATGTTTATCGCCCTAGACAAGTTGGAGAATCAAGGACTCAAACAAGCCATCATTGTAGTGCCCGAAAAGGCGATCGGCTCTAGCTTCCATAATGAAACCCTGAGTCAGTTTGGGTTTTGGGCCGATTGGCAAGTCGAACCGAAGTGGAATCTCTGCGACGCACCGGGAAACGACGGCGGCAAGGTGAACTCAGTACAGAAGTTTCTAGCCAGCGATGCCAAGATTCTGGTTTGTACTCACGCCACATTCCGCTTTGCCGTGGACAAGTTCGGTATTGAAATTTTGGACGATCGCATAATCGCCATAGATGAATTTCACCATGTTTCGGCTAACCCAGACAACAAACTGGGCGATCGCATCCGCCAACTCATGGCCCGCGACAAGACGCATATCGTGGCGATGACCGGTTCCTACTTTCGTGGCGATGCCGAGGCCGTGCTGCATCCAGAAGACGAGTCAAAATTTGACACTGTTACTTACACCTACTACGAACAACTCAACGGCTACCAATACCTCAAGCAACTCGATATCGGCTACTACTTTTATGCAGGTAGCTATACCGACGAAATCGTGCGGGTGCTCAACCCGAAAGAGAAAACCATCCTGCACATTCCTAACGTTAATTCCCGCGAAAGTACCAAGGACAAAATCCGCGAGGTGGAACACATCATCGAGGAATTGGGCGAATGGCAGGGAACCGATCCGAGTACGGGATTTCAACTCGTTAAAACCGCCGACGGCACGATTCTCAAAATCGCCGATCTCGTTGATGACGATCCGACGAAGCGCGATCGAGTCTCCGCCGCCCTGAAAGACTCCAAACATAAGAACGATCGCGACCACATCGATATCATCATCGCCCTCGGTATGGCAAAAGAAGGCTTCGATTGGATCTGGTGCGAACACGCCCTGACGATCGGCTACCGCTCCAGTTTGACAGAGATTATTCAGATTATCGGCCGCGCCACCCGCGATGCACCGGGCAAAACCCGCGCCCGCTTCACCAACCTGATTGCCGAACCGGATGCCGCCGAATCTGCCGTCACCGAGGCAGTAAACGATACTCTCAAAGCCATTGCTGCCAGCTTGTTGATGGAACAGGTGCTCGCCCCGCGCTTCGAGTTCAAACCCAAACGCCCGGAGGATCGAGCGACACCGGGCTTCGATTACGGACAAGAGGGCTACAATCCCAATCAGTGCAACGTGGGCATCAATCCAGAAAAAGGCTTGATTCAAATGGAAATTAAGGGATTAGTCGAACCCAAAAGCCCGGAGGCCGATCGCATCTGCCGCGAAGACTTGACCGAATTGGTGACTGCCTTTGTCCAAGATAAGCCTACGATCGAGCGTGGCCTATTTGATGAGGAACTGGTGCCGGAGGAACTAACCCAGGTTCGCATGGGCAAAATCGTCAAAGAGAAGTTCCCAAATCTAGTTGAGGGCGATCGAGAAGCCATTCGCCAACACGCGATCGCGGCCCTCACCCTAATCCAACAAGCTAAAAAAACCATGAACGAAAGTGGTGGACAGTATGCCACAAATCCTGGTGGTGGGGAAGCAGCGAAAAACACCTCACTGATCGATGGAGTTAGGAAGTTTGCCCTATCGGTAACAGACCTCGATATGGATCTGATCGATCGCATCAATCCCTTTGGCGAAGCCTACGCGATCCTGGCCAAGTCGATGAGTGAAGAAAGACTGCGCCAGGTAGCAGAAGTGATTGCCGCCAAACGGATCGTCCTCAGCGTGGAAGAAGCACGGGAATTAGCCAGACGGGCGAGTCGTTTCAAACAAGAAAAAGGCCGATTACCTTCTCTCACAGCAGCAGATCCGTGGGAAAAACGGATGGCTGAAGGGGTTGCTTTCCTAACGCGCAAAGTGAAGGAGGAAAAAAATGCCTCCTAAGTACACCACCGATGAAGATTTGGAGTTGCTGGCCGAATTGGGAGTGGACATCGCCCCCGAAGCATCCGGCCAGCGCTCAGCTAGGGAAGAGCGTATTATCGCAGGCTTCGAGGAAATCGAGCGGTTTGTGGAAGAACAGGGCAGACTGCCCCAGCATGGGGACGATCGAGATATTTTCGAGCGACTTTATGCAGTGCGGCTCGATCGCCTGCGAGAATCGGAGGAATGTCGCGCCGTCTTGGAACCACTAGACTCTCGCGGATTGCTAGCTGCTGAAGCGAATACTAGCCCGATCGTAGAAGCAGACGATGAAATGCTGCTGGACTCCCTTGGCATCGATGCAGCCTCAGAGAACGATGTAACTCAGCTTACTCATGTGCGATCGCGCAGCGAAATCAAAGCAGCGGAGGAAATCGCCCAACGCACTCCCTGCCAAGACTTTGATGAATTCAAACCCATTTTTGACAAATTGCAACGCCAATTGCAGTCGGGCGATCGGCAAACCATCAAATACCAAGACTATGCGGCCGTAAAGGAGGGTGATTTGTTCATCCTCGATGGGCATAAGGTGATGGTAGTTGATATGGGTGAGCCGTTTATCAGCGACTATGGGCGGCAAGACTGCCGGCTGAGGGTGGTGTATGACAACGCTACCGAGAGTGACTTGCTGGTGCGATCGCTCCAGCGTGCTTTAAATAAAGACAAAGCCAGCCGCCGCATCACCACCCCAGATTTCGGCCCCTTGTTTTCTCACATTGAAGCAGCAGACGACTTACCAACTGGCTATATTTACGTGCTCAGGAGCAAATCCGAACATCCCTTCATTGTGGAAAATCGGTTTATTATTCACAAAATCGGCGTCACCGGAGGCGATGTAAAAAAACGAATTGCTAACGCCAAGAAAGACCCGACTTATTTGCTAGCAGATGTGGAAATCGTCGCAAAATTTAAATTGGCAAATATCAACCGAAAGCGACTTGAGGCACTCCTGCACAAGTTTTTCAGCGGTGCTCGATTGGATTTAGAATTTCAGGATCGCTTTGATATCCCAGTGCAGCCAAGGGAGTGGTTCCTCGTTCCACTAGAAGCGATCGAAGATGCGATCGAAAAAATCAAGGAAGGAACCCTCGATCAGTTCCAGTACGATGGGGAAACAGCAAGTCTCACGCGATCGTAATCCTACCCAAGGGGCATACGTCCAATTAGAACCCAAACTAAAAATGGCAAAGGATCTCTTCCACAACACAGTCAAAATCGCCCTACAAAAAGATGGCTGGAAGATTACCCACCCTCCCTAGCAGTTACGCTATGGTGTTGCTGATGTCTACATCGATCTTGCAGCCGAAGAAGCGATCGCCGCTGAAAAAGAAGGACGTAAAATAGCTGTAGAAGTCAAAAGTCTTGCAGGTGGTTCCACCATTTCTGAATTCCACACCGCCCTCGGTCAATTCCTCAACTATCGGATTGCGATCGAAGTCTCTAGCGAACCAGAACGTATACTGTATCTGGCAGTACCCACCGATACCTACCAAATGTTTCTGAGATTTGAACCCGCCAAAACTGTCATCGAACGTTATGAAATCCGACTAATTATTTACAATCCCACTCGTGAGGCGATCGACCAATGGATAGACTAAACGAATACCGCAAAATTGTTTGTGATTTTCTCGAAGACTTTGCTAAAAATGACGCAAATGCTCAGTTAATCTTCGATATCGCCCGCGATCGATACCTCGTTATGCACAACGAATGGCGCGACGAATATCGCATCTATGGGTGTGCGATGCAGCTCGATATCATCGAAAATCAAATCTGGATTCAACACAACAGTACCGAGATTTATATCGATCGAGAACTGATTCAACGCGGCGTGTCTCCTCAAGACATTATTCTTGGGTTTCGCTCCCCCAGCATCCGAAAACTCCTTGCCGCCAACCCTTGCTAGAGGCAAAGGTTTGGAACAGTTAAATGGATATTTGGCTCGTCGATTGGGACAAGATTCCGGTTGCTTGGTATTATTCGATCGCCGCGAGAATGCACCACAAATCGAACAACGGTTGAAAACTGAGATTGATACTACTCCACTGCGGCGATCGGTTACAGTTATTCGAGCTTAAAGTTTTGTGGAAGCCATTCAATATTAACTATCTTGAATTGTGGGAGACATTGCCATATTTTGTGCTTGTTTCTGCATGAATTCAATATCCGATCGCGACCAAGTGCGAGGCCCGCCGCATTGATGAGCAATTAATAGCCCCCAAAGTCCTTTTTGGGTTAAAATCGGCACGGCTAGATTAGCGCGAACCTTCATGCTGCGCAGAAACTCTCGGTGACATTGGTGAATTGGCTCTGTTTCAATATCTGCAATTGCTCTGAATCTGCCGGCTTCGTACAAAGCAGCGTATTCGCCGTTAAAACACTCGTCAGGGCCCGTCGATCCCAAGATTGACAGTTCGATCGCGCTCAATGTCTCGCAAGTCACTCGCCCTTGCCACTTCCGGTAAAAATAATACAGCACGGCGCGATCGCTCTGCACAACTTCTCGAATTTCGTATAGGGATTTTTCTATTAATACGTCGCGCTTGAGACGCTCTGTCAAGCGGGTAACAATGTTTTGCAGGCGATCGCCAGACACAATATTAACTTTTTCCATTCCTCATGTCCTCGCAAGTTCTGAATTATTTAAGTTTCTACCTTCACCAAACCTCAAATTAATCAGGATCTGGATTTTGGCCCGCTCTAAAATTAGTTATTTTTGGCTTGACAGTTTTCGGGATGCCAACAACATTATAGTAATATTTTACCTGAAATAGCAATTTTTAGGGACAGTGGCGATCGACCTGTTCCCAACAAGCACAGGCTTTCTGGCTTCTGAAACAAGCACAGGCTAAAAAGCCTGTCCGACAAAGCAAGAAGGAAAGCACGATCGTCCTGACTGATGCCCAATTTTTCAATCTCGAATCTCAAATTTCAAATGGTATAACTGCTAGCATATCTTGAGAGAAGGAGGAAACATCAAATATGTCTGTGCTAGAAGCTGCTTGGAAACACGAATTTATCGCTACAAACGGCATCAAACTCCACTGTGTTACTCAAGGCTCTGGGCCGCTGATGCTGATGCTGCACGGATTTCCTGAGTTTTGGTATTCTTGGCGCCATCAAATCCCGGAATTTGCATCAGATTATAAGGTTGTTGCTGTGGATCTCAGAGGTTACAATGACAGCGACAAACCCAAGGATAAATCTGCTTATGTGATGGCAGAATTTGTGCAAGATGTCAAGGGCATTATTCAGGGTTTGGGATACGAAAGCTGCATCTTAGTTAGCCACGACTGGGGAGGGGCGATCGCCTGGAATTTTGCTTATGCTTATCCTGAAATGGTGGATAAATTAATTGTGATGAATCTACCGCATCCGGCCAAGTTTGCTGAAGGGCTGCGCACTCGCCAACAATTGCTCAAAAGTTGGTACATCTTTTTGTTTCAGTTGCCATTTTTGCCGGAATTTTTAATTAAGTTGGGCGACTATCGGGCGATCGATCGCGCTTTGCAAGGCATGGCCGTTGACAAAAGCAGCTTTACACCCTCCGATATCCAAGCTTACAAAGATGCGGCAGCTAAACCGGGGGCTCTGACTGCTACTATCAATTATTACCGCAACATTGCTCGCGGATTTGTCGATCGCCCGCATAGAGAGCTCCTGGAAGTTCCGACGCTGATGATTTGGGGCGAAAATGATAGGGCTCTCGGTAAAGAGTTAACCTACGGAACCGCAGATTACGTGCGGGATTTTCAGATTCAATACATTCGCAATTGCAGCCACTGGGTGCAGCAGGAACAGCCGCAGTTAGTGAATCGCTACATGAGAGATTTTTTGGGTCAGCAAGTAGGTATTAATTGTTAAAATTAAGCTAATTAATGCTTATTTATTGCAACAGCTAACCAACTCGATCGTTAGTCGAGTTGGATTAGCGATGGCTCTCTTTAAGTATGATAGAAAATAATAGATAGTCCGGCTGCATGGCAATAGTTTACAGTCAGCCTGAGATTCTATATTTGAGCATTATTCCCGTAAATTGGCCTGCGAAGGAATCAAGGCGGGGCTTTTGAGAAGCGATGGGGAGATTTTATGTATTTGAAAATTTTTACTAAAGCGGCTGAGGCATCTGGGATGAGTCGCGTTATAATTTTTGAGATTGCCTAATTAAAAAAATGCGATCGAGTCAAGAAAAGTTTTGCACTCTGTTTTGGTGACATCATACATATCAGAAGCCCAGAATTTTATCCTTTAACCTAAGTTATCTACCAGTGTTATCAAAAACTATAATTCGGAATTTTACGATCGCCCTTTTAATCGCCCTCATTCTTGAGTTGTGCAGCCCGATCGCAATTTTTGCTCAAAACATCGCCACCATAAAATTCTCCCGGACTGCTGCGGGTGTAAGCACTCGCTACATCGGCGCAGTCGAAGGTAACATCAACTTTGACCTCAAAGATTTGGAAGATTTGGGAATTAATACCTACCGGATTTACGGCGGGATGTCCCGGTGGGAACCGGAAGATGATGACGCTAAATACGGCTGGCCGGAAATCTCCCAAATTAAGGCCGATCCAAATATGATTAATTGGGCGCATTGGGATAAAATTATGACCGCTCCGCCCCTGGGTAGCGATTATTCGTGGTCGGGATCGCCTGGTACTGTTTGGCCTGGTAATGCAAGGACTATTTTTAATACTCTCAAACAAGCAAATATTCGCCCGGTTGTCAGCATTCGGAATGTTGATAGTAGCTGGAATCCCTCTTGGGCGCTCCAACTGAATCCGCCGCGCACCAAAGAAGATTGGAACGAGTGGTGGGAACACGTGTTTGCGACTGTTTATTGGCTGAATGTTCGTAACGATTACCGCGTAGATGATTGGGAAATTCACAACGAACCGGACAACCGCCTTCAGGGTTGGGGGGGTACTAGGGCGGATTATTTTGAGTTGGTGAAGGTGGCTAAAGATGCGATCGACTTTGTTTACAAAACTTATTTGCCTTCGCGCGCATACCGCATCCACGGCCCCAAAACCGTAGGCGGCAGCAGTTGGCCTGCTGATGCTTTGCGAGAAATTCCTAATTATTTTGATATTGTCAACTTTCACAATTACGATGCAGATGTTTCTAACTACACCCGCAAAGTGCGCGGCTGGATGAAAGGTACTGTCCGTGCTAACTCGCAGCTTTGGGTGGGAGAATGGGGAAGTTATCAAATTAGCTATAACGATTTCTCTTTAGCTTTAAGTTTGATTAAAAATTTGATCCGAGGTTCCCAACCTGGGGATAATTATATTTATGGGAGTCACATATTCTGTTTGTACGATTGGGGAAAGCCGGGATTGGCGGAAGGTTTGATGGGGGACGGAGGAAAACGGCGCGCTAGCTACTATGCTTTGCGGATGGGAATTCGAGCTTTGCAGGGGGGGAGACCTATATTTTTTCCTATCACTAATTTTTCTGGTTTAATGACAGTTGCTACTCTTGATGCTAGCAACAATGTTTACTTGCTGGCTGTCAACGACCGAGCCAACTCTTATACTGTGAGTGCTGATATTTCTGCTCTGATCGAAGCCGGTAATGGTACGGTACGGGAATTTAGTTTGAAAGCAATGGATGAGGTTGTTGGTAGCTTAACCCTCAAGGGCGGCAATGCGACTTTTGCGGTGCCCGGGAACAGCGCTATTCTCATTAAGTTCGATCGCCCGAATTGAATCTAAAATCTTCGGAGTCACAATTGGGATAACATAGAATTAGTTGAGTTACGATCGCAATTATTTTCTGCCTGTTTCGCCCAGCTATCGCTAATTCGACAATTGAAATACCTAAACGATCATCTTGTGATACGCGTCGTGCCCCTGGTAAATTGGTAGCGTGTAGGTATCTTGCCTCCAACAGAATCCGAGCGAGAGTTGCGTTGAGGGCGAGAAAGTAGGGTGCCGTCCACACAATCGCAGAAATTCTTGCTCGCGTCACCTGCTGCAAGACGGGCTAACCGAGGAACAGCCGATGGGTCTTGATGTGGGCCTTCTGGCAGATAGCATTGGTTCTGACTTGTGATTACCTGTCAACGGTCAGGATTTGGCACGGAATTAATTTTAAATGCCAAGATGCTAGAACTAGGGATGAGTGTAATCATACATCTACTTTGAGCGCGCACAGGAAACCTCGCGGGCAAAGCCTCTCAATCAACCTGCTGCCGGCGTGCGGGTTTTTCCAACAAATATCATTTTTATGCCCCCTGATGTTTATTCCCTCTCTCAGTCAGGTCATCAACCGCAATCCCCTCACCGTCACCCCTGGGACGCCCATAGAACAGGCGATCGAGCTGATGAGCAGCACAGGAGCCAGTTGCGTCCTCGTGGTAGAACCGCGCGGCAATTTGGAACTTGGAAATCCCACCAATGGCACTTCCCCACAATTGCGGGCAAACTCGGGTTTTTTTAACGGTCTACCGCGTGCGGTACAGCCATCCGTCAACGGGCCGAGTCTCAACGGCTCAAAAGCCGACTATGTTGGTGGCAAGACGGTGCTGGGGATTTTTACAGCCCGTGATGTAGTACAGCTAAGTTCGATCGGCGCTGCTTTGAGAGGATTTGCGATCGAGCAAATCATGATCAGAACCGTAACTGTAGCAAGATTTGCGGAAATTCCCGACTTTTTTGCATTAGCAAATCTGCTAGATAAAAATCAGATCGGCCATTTGCCGATCGTCAGCGATGCTGATGAACTTGTTGGTTTAATTAGCTCTCAAAGCTTGGTACAACTATTACAGGAAATTGGGGAACAGACACAAAAAGCCAGCAACGCTGAGCCACCTGCGGCAGCCTTCGCGTTTCCTCCGCCACAGCCAATTTTGCATCCAAAATTAGAGCTGCCCGCGAGTTTAATTAAACTTTCTCAAATCCCTCAAATCGCCGCCTCGCGAATAATTCATGCTCCTGCTACTTCTTCGGTTCGCTATTTGGCGCAACTGATGTTCAGGCACAATGTTAGCTATGTATTAATCACTGAAACCCCCGAACCAAACTCGACTAACGATCACAATTCTAAATTTACAAATCCCAACCTCCACAAACTGGTTGGGGTGGTAAGTTCGCGGGATCTGGTACAGTTGCAGGCGCTAGACAGAGATGCCAACAAAATTAAAGCGGGAGCTATTTGCAGCAGCTCGCCACCGCTGGTACGATCGCACTCTACCCTGGAAGCAGCCATCGCCTTACTGCAAAAAAACTACTGCCAGTTACCTTTATTAGTCATTAACGAAAACAGTCAGCCGATCGGGATTGTCAACCCTAAAACTATCCTGTTACAAGCCCTAGATGCAAAATCCCTGCATTCTGGCTTGATGGCTTTGCAGCGCCAGCTAGAATCTAGCAACGCCCAACACAAAAGACTCTCAGCCCAAATACAGCGAACCCCAGCCCATAGCCACCTGAGAGCAGGAATTTCTGAAAACAGTTTCCTGCCGCCCCCAACTCTCCCTGCTGCTGTCAACAATCAAGGAATTTGGGATTGGAATCTCGAAACTGATGAGTTTTTTTATTCGGCGCGGTGGCAAGAAATGCTGGGCTATCAAGAAGGGGAAATTTCTAATAGCCGATCGGAATGGTGGAGTCGCATCCACCGAGATGACATTGACGGAGTAAAGGCAGCTTTAGAAGATCACTTCGCACAAAAGACACCAGATTTTGCAGCCGAATACCGGATGTACTGCAAAGACGGCAGCACTGTTTGGGTGCTCAACCGGGGTCAAGTTTTGCGCAGCGCTGCGGGCAAACCGCTGCGGCTAGTCGGCACTCACACAGATATTAGTCCAAACAAGCAGTTAGAGATCAAAAACTGCGATGTGCAGCAATTCCAAGTATTTGACTCTTTGAAAGCAACAGTCATTTTTCAGATGAATGCGGCGGGGATTTGGACATTCCTCAACCGCGCTTGGACTGAAATCACGGGTTTTTCGGTTGCCGAAAGTTTGGCAACTAATTTTTTAGATTGGGTGCATCCAGATGAGCGCCAGCAATGTGTGAATTTATTAGAGTCTTTGCTGTCTGGAAAGTCGGAATTTTATCGCAGAGAACTGCGATTTAAATATAACTTAGAGTCGCCTAAAAATGAATTGGGAATTGCGCCGAATTCGGGGTTTGTTGCGGTGGAATTTTTTGCCCAAGTTCGGCTGAATTCCCAAGGTGAAATAGCTGGAATTTTAGGGACTTTGCACGATGTCTGCAACCGCGTCGAAGCAGTTGAGGAACTGCGGGAAAGCGAGCGCGCAATTCGATCGCTCTACGAGGTAATGGTGGGCTCGGAGGGCTCTTTTGACGAGCGAACAGCTCGGTTGCTGGCGATGGGTTGCAGTCAGTTTGGCATGGATATCGGGCTGTTGGGCAGGGTTTTGGGCGATCGCTACGAAGTGCTCGCGGCTTACGTACCGTCGGATTTTCCCTTCGGATTTGCCAAAGGAGACGGTTTTGCTTTGAGCAGAACCTTTGAACGAGAGGTTTTGCGATCGATCGAACCTATTTCGATCGAATCAGCCGGCACTACTGAGTGGCGCAACCACCCAGCTTACGCAGTGCGCAGGTTAGAGGCTTTTGTCGGCACGCGGGTAATCGTGCAAGGGCGCATTTTTGGCACTTTGAGCTTTACTTCCCGCACGAAGAAAGCTCCTTTAAAACCGCTGAATTTTGAAATTTTAAAGTTGATGGGCAATTACATAGGCGCCGAAATTGCCCGGGAAGAGCGAGAGCGAACTTTGCAGCGTCAGTACCAGCGGGTGTTACTGCTCAAGCAAATCACTCAAAAAGTGCGATCGACCTTAGATACTCAAGAAATTTTTCAGACTACCGCCACCCAAATCGGCCGCGTATTCGGTGTCAATCGCTGTACAATTCACACCTATCTTTCCCAACCTTACCCGCACCTTCCTTGCGTCGCCGAATACTTAGAACCAGGTCACGAATCGGCTTTAGATTTAGAACTTTCTGTCACTTACAACCCCTACACAGAAAAACTGCTCGCTGAAGATATAGCCGTCGCATCTCCCGATGTGTTTGCCGATCCTTTGCTGGAATCTTCCGTGCCCATGTGCCGCCGCATCGGATTAAAATCTATGTTAGCCGTTCGCACTTCCTATCAAGGAGAGCCGAATGGAATTATTACTTTGCACCAGTGCGATGCAACTCGCCAGTGGACTCCCGACGAAATTGAACTCTTAGAAGATGTTGCCGCTCAAGTGGGAATTACCTTAGCTCAAGCACAACTTTTAGAAACAGAAGTTCAGCGACAGCGACAGTTAGCAGAGCAAAATGAAGCTTTGGAACAAGCGCGACAAGCGGCGGAAGTTGCTAATAGAGCTAAGAGCGAATTTTTAGCGACGATGAGTCACGAAATCCGCACTCCGATGAATGCGGTAATCGGGATGACTGGTTTGCTGCTGGATATGGAACTAACGCCAGAACAGCGGGATTTTGTGGAGACAATTCGCACCAGCGGCGATGCTTTGCTGACTATTATTAACGATATCCTCGATTTTTCCAAGATTGAATCCGGAAAAATGGATTTGGAACGCAGCCCCTTCGACTTGCAAAATTGTATAGAAGAATCTCTGGAATTGCTGGCGCCAAGAGCCTCGGAAAAAGGTTTAGAGTTGGCTTACTTTATTGATGATTCTGTTCCCAAAAATATTTTAGGAGATGTCACGAGGCTGCGCCAGATTTTAGTAAATTTACTGGCAAATGCAGTTAAATTTACAGAATCGGGAGAAATAGTGGTCTGTTGTACAGCTAAAAAAGTTAACCAGGTAGCTGCTAATAGTCCGCTAAAAAAAATCAATATTATAGAGACGCAATCGCTAGCAAATAACCAGGAAGAGCTGGTAGATGACAGACAGTACGAGATTCAATTTGCTGTGCAAGATACCGGAATTGGTATTCCGCCCGATCGCATGGATCGCCTGTTTAAGGCTTTTTCGCAGGTGGATGCTTCGACAACGCGACATTACGGGGGGACGGGTTTGGGACTGGCTATCAGCCAGCGTTTGAGCAATATGATGGGGGGAGAAATGTGGGTAGTCAGTCAGGTTGCTCCCGGAAGTGTTAAGTCTGGACAGGCAGTTTCTGCGATCGGACAAAGTATGGCAGGAACTCCACCTGCGGGATTTTATGCGCCGTCGGTAACGGGCTCTGGTTCGATTTTTTATTTCACGGTAATTGCTGAAGCTAATCAAAAGGCTAGTCAGGAAAAACTGCCGGAATTTGCTGCTGGTAAGCGTGTGTTAATTGTCGAAAATCATGCCATTAACCGGCAAGTTTTGATCCGGCAGGCCCAGGCTTGGGGCATGATACCCATGGCTGTAAATTCCGGTGCTGAGGCTTTGGAAGTCATCAAAGAAAACTCCGCGATCGATTTGGCTATTTTGGCAATGAATCTACCAGATATGGATGGTGTGGCTTTGGCCGTGCAGATTCGTTCATGGGAATTGAGCACTTTGTCTAGCAACGACGCGCTAAATCCCAATATTATCAAAGTTAAAAGCCCTCGCAAAGTGACGCTACCTTTGGTGCTGTTTACTTATTTGAGCAAGGCGGAAGTTTGGAAAAAACTCGAAACTACAGAAGTACATTTTTCGGCTTTTTTAACGAAGCCTCTAAAACAGTCGCAGTTTTATAATGTATTGCTGCAAGTTTTTGGCTATGTTGCCGGCAGAAGCGGCAAGGGAGAAGTTTCAAATGTGCCGACTTTGACTTCGGGATTGAAGTATTTTGAAAATTCTCAAGAACAGCACCGCGCGCAGCGGACGCCTGCGGTTTTGAGGCAAGTTCCAAACAATTCTACCGGACGAGATGCAGCTAATTCTAGTCAGATTCGGATTTTGCTTGCCGAGGACAATGTGGTAAATCAAAAAGTCGCTACGCATTTGCTCGACAGGATAGGATATCGCGCTGATATTGCGGCTAATGGCTTGGAGGTTTTGGAGGCGCTGAAGCGGCAATCTTACGATGTTGTGCTGATGGACGTGCAAATGCCCCAGATGGACGGGTTGGAAGCGACGCGCCGCATTTGTCGGGAATGGCCAGCTAATCAGAAGCCGAGAATTATTGCGATGACGGCTAATGCGATGCAGGGCGATCGCGAAAAGTGTCTAGCAGCAGGTATGGACGATTATATTACTAAGCCTGTGCGCCGCGAAGAGTTGGCGATCGCCCTCTCGCAGTGCCAACCTCTGCATCGGGATGAATTGGATGCTGTTACTGAGCAAAAAAATCCAGATATTTCTGACAAACTTGACAGTGCGGCTGTTGGAGCTTCGATGGTCAAACCGGGAGCTAATTCGCCGATTGATTTTCATATTTTGGAAAGTCTCCGGGAGCTAGACGATGAGGAAGATCCAGATTTTTTGGGGGAGTTAATTAAGATATATTTGTCAGACGCACCGCAGTATTTAGAAACAATTAAAGAGGCGATTTTTCTCGGCGATGCTGATAGTTTGAAGCTGGCTTCTCACACGCTAAAGTCGAGCAGCGCTAATTTAGGAGCGGTGTCTTTTTCGGAAGTATGCAAGGAGTTAGAGTATATGGGCCGCGTGGCGGTTGAGTCTGGAGGGGAACAGGTGTTTGATGCGCGTACCGCGCGCGATCGCCTGTCAAAAGCCCAAGCGGAGTGGGAAAAGGTGCGATCGGCTTTTGAAACGGAATTGGAAACGGGGAAGTTGCGATCGCAAATGGGTCATTAGGCATGGGGCATGGGGTATGGGGAATAGTTAGTGGTTAGTGGTTAGTGGTTAGTGGTTAGTGGTTACTTGTTTTTCAAATAACAAATAACAAATAACAAATAACAAATTCCCAATTCCCAATGCCCAATTCCCAATGCCCAATTCCCATATTTAACTTTCACCTAAATAGGCTTTGCGAACAGTTTCATTTGACTGCAAATCGCTAGCACTACCAGCGACTACAACCTCACCAGTTTGAATCACATAACCACGATTAGCTACACTCAAAGCCATACGCGCGTTTTGTTCCACCAGTAAAATAGTAGTACCTTGGGCATTAATATCGCGGATAATTGCAAAAATTTGACTGACTAACATCGGCGCCAAGCCCATACTCGGTTCATCCAACAATAACAGACGAGGGCGCGACATCAAAGCCCGGGCGATCGCGAGCATTTGCTGCTCACCCCCACTGAGAGTGCCCCCTTTTTGACTAATTCTTTCTCGCAAACGGGGAAATAAATTTAAAGCTTTTTCCAGATCCGACTTAATACCGAGAGTATCGTTGCGCAGATAAGCACCCATTTCCAGGTTTTCTTGCACCGTCATCCGCGGAAAAATCAGCCGCCCTTCCGGGCTTTGAGAAATACCCAAACGGACAATGGCTTCTGTAGACAGCGATTCCAAAGGCTTTCCCTCAAATAATATAGTACCTTCTCGCGGGCGCAGCAGCCCTTGAATCGTGCGGAGAGTTGTAGTTTTGCCCGCCCCGTTGCTACCGATTAATGTCACAACTTCTCCCTGCGAGACAGTTAGCGATACTCCTTTGAGAGCGTGGATATTTCCGTAATACGTGTGAATGTCTTTGATTTCCAACATAATTACTCTTTCTGCTTTGTGCTTTGTTATATTATCCCGACTAATTATAAATTTTTATTGCATTAATTTAAAATTAATCTTTTTTATAGTAAACAGTATTTTTACTTAAATCAACACCCAGCAATAGCTTTGACTCCAGGTATTTTGATAAGTTGTTGCCACCTGCTTTACACAACTTTTAATCAAACAAATGATTTCTTGACGGTAGCTTTACAAAAATCTCTCACTCAAGGGATAGTATTAATACGTTAAGTACAACCAACCACTACAAAAAAAGAATAACAGCACTAAAAAAAGTACAAATTTTAGGAGATCCGCCATGAAATTAAATCACAGCACTGGAGCGATCCTCTTCGTTGGCGTAGCCCCCGTAGGGGCGGGCTTCGCTAAGGCATTTTTATTAGCAACTCCTTTAGTCAGCGGCTTGACTGTAGGTATCGCGCCCAGCATTGCTGCCACAATAGCAGGTTCTACCGCACAAGTAACCATTAACAACTTCAGTCACAGACCGACAGAGACAGGTACATCTACTGACACTAACACTACGACGATAGCTAACAACGGTGTTGTGATTAGCCAAGCCAACGCTGATGCAGCTTTTATATCTAACTGTCAGGAATTGCTGGCGGCAAATATCTCCAAGAGTCAAGTCGCAGGCCGCGGCAGCAACTATGCAGGTTTAGCCCAAAGTCAAGCAACAGTTATCGGCGACTTCGACATTGATGCCAAAGAAACTTTTTCCTTCGCTGCTAAGACAGATTTAAATCTTTTTACATCCGTTGATAACCGCCAATCTGAACGGGCCATCGCCAGGGGAAGTATATTTTTCGGATTGATTAACACTGTTACCAACATTTTATTAGATTCTTTTCAGATTTCTAGCGATTTAGACTCTTCTCAGGGCTTTACTCGGAGCCTGTACAGCAGCAGCAACAACTTCGATTTCAGTGCAATTAAATTAACTTTGAGGCCACCTTACGGACAAGGAAACAGTAGAGAAAGCCTGCTATTTACTTCTTGGAGGTATTCACGGACATTCGACAGCGCCACTAGCTTAAGATTAGTAGAAATTAAGAACAATCTTGCAGAAGTACAAGCAGAAGCACAAGCAGAAGCAGTTCCAGAACCCAGCACAATATTAGGTACAGCACTGTTTTTGGGATTGTTGGTCAGGGCGCGAAAACTCAAGAATAAATTCTATGAAATCTCATCAAAAGCTTAGCAAAAATCTCCGAAATCCATCCGTAAGGTGCGCATTGTGCACCTCACTTATCTGTGCGAAATAACCGATAAAATTGCCAAAGTTGTTGCAATCAAATTTTAGGATGGGCTCGCGTACCCGTCCTAATTATTTTTGCAATTCAACTCTAACTATTACCCGTTAGCATCTTCTTCTTTCCCCAAATATGCCTCAATCACGCGAGGATCGGCGCGAACTTCTGCGGGAGTTCCCTCCGCAATTTTAGTACCGTACTCCATCACACTCACGCGATCGCTAATTCCCATCACCACTTTCATATCGTGTTCGATCAGCAAAATACTCAAATCCAACTCATCGCGAATTCTGTAAATAAAGCGAGTTAAATCAGCCGTTTCGTTCGGGTTCATCCCCGCAGTCGGTTCATCCAAAAGTAGCACTTTCGGATCGGAAGCCAAAGCCCTGGCAATTTCCAATCTGCGCTGGTCGCCGTAGGAAAGGTTTTTTGCCAACTCCGGCGCCTTCTTCACGCCTAAACCGACAAAATCCAGCATAGTCAGCGCTTTTATTTTAGCTTCGCGTTCCTCAGCCATGGCAGTCGGAGGGCGGAGAATTGCACCCAGCAAACCTGTCTTCATTCTGCTGTGTCTGCCTACCAAAATATTGTCCAGCACAGTCATATTGTTAAACAAGCGGATATTTTGAAAGGTTCTAGCAATCCCGAAGCTGGTTAGGCGATCGGGTGGTAAACCTGTGATATTCTTATTTTCTAGCAGCAACTGACCGGCACTCGGTTTGTAGATACCCGTCAGCATATTAAAAAACGTGGTTTTACCCGCACCGTTGGGGCCGATTAAACTGGCGATCGAGCCTTTTTCCAAGGTTAAACTAACTTGGTTTACTGCTGTCAAACCGCCGAATCTCATTGTCAGTTGCTGTGCTTCTAATAGTGACATTTTGCTTGTGCTTCCTAATATATTAAATTACAGTGCGAGCTTTTACTTTGACTATCGCAAATCAACTTGGGAGATTGTACAAGATTGCAAAAGTGCTTTTTGTCAAGTTTTCGGACAGGTTCGCTATTTTTGCAATTCAAGTCTATTGTCTGACATATTCTCTAACGTACAAACAAAATAGAACTTAAAAAGATTAGATTCCAGGGAACGGAGAGGGCGATACTGTGCGTGCAAATCGGCCGTCGAAAAGTTCTCAATAAGTTTGAGATTCAGTTTCTCAGCCAAAATGGCAATTTGGTCAAAGCCAGTAATCCACGGTGCATACATACTTTCGTATTTATCTATGTAATCATTGATATCTTGGTAGCCCGTCGTTCTCAAAATCACCTGCTCTGACATATAATCAAAGGATAATCGAAAACTATTCACATTGTCGCGAATTTGTTCTAACACAAATATTACATCTTTCTTGTCAAGCAAGGTTGTGTTGCCTTCCCACAAAAAATATGTCAGTCTATCGAAATCAAATTCGCTGTGTTTGAGCAAGGAAATTAAACCGTCTTTTACGTAATCGCCGGGAATGTAGCGAACATTTGCCCTAACTTTGTGGGCTTTGAGAGTTTCTTCCTTTAATTCAAGAGTAGCGCGATCGTCTATTTCAAAATAAGTGACTTTCTCTCCATTAATTCTCGCAGCGCGAGTATCCAAGCCAGAACCTAAAATAACTACTTGTTTGCAACCTCCTAGCACTTGATTTGACAAAATATCATCAAAATACTTAGTCCGCAACTTAATCATTTCTTTCGCGGCGGGAGAGTTTTGAGCTATTTTAGCAGCGATTTGTTTTGTTTCATCATTCAGCCAGATTTTTACTACAGGATCAGTGTAAAGTGGGGCTGTTTCTTCATTCTCTTCTGCTCTAAATTCCGCAACGATAAAAGCAGTACCAGTTACATTGCTCATGGCTAATTCTTCATCCTTACTATTGATTTCTGGCATCTGCTAAAGATTCGTTGCTTGCTGCATCCTCCGAATGCAGTTCGGCTTCGTGGATGCGATCGGGAATCAGCCCCTGTGGCCGCACGATCATCATCACCACAAGAGTTAAACCGAAGAGAAATAATCGCAGTTGAATCGGGTCTAAACTGGTTGCTAGAAAGTCGGCTAACTGGGGAATTGCAATCCTAGGAAGTACAAAAGTATTCAGAAAACCTTTGAGGACTTGGGCGAGTTGCGGGAGATATAGCCGATCGGCAGACATGATAATGATACCGCCCAAAATCACCCCGGTCATGTTGCCCAAACCGCCTAAAATCACCATACACAGGATGATGACGGAGACTGAAAAGTCGAAGACGCTGGGAAAAATCGCGCTGATATAGGCGGCGTAAAACGCACCAGCAAAGCCTGAAAACGTCGCTCCCATTGCAAAAGCCGAAAGTTTTGTTTTGACGAGGTTAATGCCCATTGCGCTGGCCGCTAATTCATCTTCGCGCATGGCATTCCATGCCCGCCCCAAACGGGAATCTCGGAGCCGCGAAATCATGAAGTAAGAGAAGACTACTAGCAGCAAAATTAGGTAGTACCAGGGAAAGTAATTACCGGTGCTGAATGTGCCGACGATCGGGAGAGATGGACGCCCGATCGGGTTAATTCCTGCTTCGCCGCCGGTGAGGTTGAAAGGTCGATCGCACCCAACGAGACACAGCACCAATTCCGGTTTACCCAAAACAGCAGCCACAATCTTCGAGACTGGTTCGTCGATGCGAATCGCGGTTAAATTTCTAAATACAACCGGGATAATTTCACCAAAGCCGAGGGTGACGATCGCCAAATAATCGCCCTTGAGGCGCAGTGTCGGAATACCGAGGATGACGCCCGATAGGCCAGCTACAGCAGCGGCGATCGGCAAAACCACCCAAAAATTCCAAGCAATATTTATCTGTCCCGAAGATAGCAAAGCCGTGGTGTAAGCGCCGATCGCAAAAAACGCCGCATATCCCAAATCCAACAAACCCGCAAAACCGACAGTAATATTCAAACCCAGCGCCAACATAATAAAGATTTGAATCTGTACTACAGTCGCAATCCAGCCTGTTTTAGCTTGAAGATCGATGAACGGAAACAGAATTAGAATAAAAGCTAATGTTACCAAAGTTGCCAATCGCTGGCGTTCCTTTGGTAAACCCTGTAGAGCACCCATTAATGTAGCGGTAAAAATGGCGATCGCCAAACTGCAAATTCCGTACAGCAAAGTAGTCGGCAAATCCACCGCAGATTGACCCGAAAAAGGTCGAATCACAACTCCTTCGAGGACGCTAGCAACTAACAGCCAAACTCCCAATCCCAATCCGGCTAAACTGCCGATTGTCGCACCCATTTTCGGGTTGGCAGCCTTCTGTTCTTGACAAGCGATAAAGCCCGCAGCCGTACCCATCAGCCAGCCGATGACGGTGCCGCTCCAACCGCCGAATAGGAGGACTGTCAAAGAGCCGATCGCTCCTAAAATACCACTAGATTTAATTGCTTTGATTATTTTATTAGTCATTAGTCATTAGTCATTAGTTATTAGTCATTAGTCAGCAGTCAGTAGTCGTAGGGTGCGTCGCCACCTTGAATCCCTCAAAAAAATAGACAATCTCACAGATCAGCACCTTACCATTAGTCAACTGTCAACTGTCAACTGTCAACTGTCAACTGTTATATACTGGAACTGTTACCGCAACACACTTCAAACGGGCGATCGCGATATGGTACAAGCTCCTCAAAAAACTATCACCCTCGACGAGTTTTTGCAACTCGCGGAAACCAAACCCGCTAGCGAATACATCAACGGTGTCATTTTACAAAAACCCATGCCGCAAGGAAAACACAGCAAACTACAAGGTAGACTCGTCACAGTTGCGAACGACATAGCAGAGAAACCGCAAATAGCCCTAGCCTTACCAGAACTTCGCTGCACCTTTGGCGGACGTTCTATTGTTCCCGATGTCGCGATTTTTGTTTGGAATCGCATTCCCCTAGACGCTGACGGCGAAATTGCCAATACATTCAATGCTCACCCAGACTGGACAATAGAAATTTTGTCGCCCGGCCAAAGCCAAACCAAAGTCACCAACAATATTTTGCACTGTTTGAACGCCGGTTGTCAGATGGGTTGGTTGCTCGATCCTGATGAAAAAAACATTTTAGCTTATCCTGCAAGGCAGCAGCCAATTTCATTGCAAGAACCGACAGATATATTACCAGTTCCCGAATTTATGGGAGAAATGCAGTTGACTTTAGGCGAAGTTTTTGGCTGGTTGAAACCAGGGAATATTTAATTTGGTGTTGCATAATATTGAAATGGGATTCCTTAATCATTTCCTCCATTTCAGGCTCTACAGAGGTAATTTTTGCAAGAATCTTTAGTGCATCATTTGTCTTGGCCATCTTGTGTTTCCTCCACGTAGGAGTATATATTTCAGGCGATCGCAAATCCCGTATGTTTGCGTACTTCCGGCGAATGAAACGCCAAAACAATGCAATTTTCAGGAACGCCACCCTCCAGTAATTCATCGGTAATCCCGTCTTCAATACCGTCATAATGAATCCACAGTTTGCCGTTGCGAATTTCAACGTGAACGAGGCAGTAGTGAAGTCGCCTTTGGCCCTCCCAGCCTTCAGTCATCAATAAAAAATCATTTCGGTCTTCGCTGACAATGACTTTGTTATTAATCTCGGCGTATCTGTACGGTAGGCTGGCATAGTACGACAAGATTTTATAAATTAAGTCGCGGTATTTGTCTAGTTTATCCATCTGGTAATAACCTCCTGAATAGTATCGACAACGATAATTTTTATTACTCCGTCTGCAAGTACAACTTGCACGATATCTTCATTAAAGAAGCTTGTATAAATTTGTTCAGTAATTGCTAAATATAGGGTGCGACCCGGCTCTTTTTTAGATAGGATTGTTAAGTACAAAATGTATTGCCCGATCGCATTTTCCCAATCTTTTACTAGAGATTTGCCTACAAAACTTTTGATTTCAACTGCAATTCTTTGTCCATCGCGTTCGGCTGCTAGCAGCTTTTTAGCTCCCAAATCCACAAACACACTGCGCGAACCAAATTGCAGAGTCAGAGGATCGTCTGTAATTATCCACCCATCCTTTTCTAAAGCAGTCCTTACATTATAATGATAAATGTCTTTTGCCATTTTTTCAACCCTGCACCTTTAAACCTTCTCCTGAACATTCTCACCCAACAAACCGCCCGGCCTAAAAGCCAAAATTACCACCAAAACCCCAAACACCCAAGCATTAGTCCAGCGACTAGACAAATACTGGTCGCTCAAAGACGAAAGCACCCCAATCAAAACCCCTCCTAACATCGCCCCCACAATATTCCCAATTCCCCCCAAAACAGCCGCCGTAAAAGCCCTCAAACCTGCCGTAAACCCCATAGTAAACACGATCGTATTGTTGTACAAACCTACCAAGATTCCCGCCGAACCAGCCAAAGCGCCACCAATCAAAAAAGTCAGAGCAATAATCTGATCGACATTAATTCCCATGATTTTAGCAGCATCGCGGCTTTGAGCAGTTGCCCGCATCGCCTTTCCCAGACGAGTGTACTGCACGAATACATGAAGCGAAACCATCAATACCACAGCTACTACCAATACAATTAAATCTTTGGTAGTAAACACAATACTCGTTTCAATTCCCATAGCTTTGAGAATATCAACGCGCGGCAACAAATCTGGGAAGCTTTTCGGGGCCGCCGAATTAGAACCCATCACCGGAATAAAAGCTTTCAATCCTCCCCAAAATAACCCCATATTTTGGAAGATAAACGAAACGCCGATCGCCGAAATTAACGGAGCCAAACGCGGAGCATTTCGCAAAGGACGATAAGCATACTTTTCGACAACAATATTCAGCCCCGCACAAAACACCGAACATACAACTAAAGCGACTAACATCACCGGTATCGCAGTACCTAAAGATGCGCCGTCTTGAATGCCAAAAGCTCCGAACACAGTCAGCGAAGCAAAAGCACCCAACATATACAAATCGCCGTGAGCAAAATTGATTAATTCAATAATGCCGTAAACCATCGTGTAACCCAAAGCAATAATTGCAATCAGCGCCCCGTTGACCAAACCTACTAACAATTGTTGGATCAGCACTTCAGGGCTGCGGATTACTTCTCCTACAATTTTGGGCAAATCGAATCCGGCGATCGGGCCTAACAGCAAAACTATATAGGCTACACCTATATATAAGAGAATACTTTTCCAGTTTTTCATAATTTGTGCTAATTGGTAATTGGTGATTGGTAATGTGCGCAATGCGCACCCTACTAGATAATTTGGTGAGGTGCGCATTGCCAGTAATTGGTGATTGGTAAGGTGCGCAGGTAAGGTGCGCATTGTGCACCCTACTAGATAATTTGGTGAGGTGCGCATTGCCAGTAATTGGTGATTGGTAAGGTGCGCATTGCGCACCCTACTACATAATTTGGTAAGGTGCGCATTGCGCACCCTACTACATAATTTGGTGAGGTGCGAATTGCCAATCACCAATCAATACTCAGTAACCATTAACAAGTAATGACTAATGACTAATAACCAATGACTAATTATTCAGTCTTGAGCGCGCTCACAAACTCCCACTTGCCGCCTTTAACAACATTTCCTGACATTGTAGTCAAGCTAGTGTCGCCGTTGGCATCAAAACTCCAAGTACCCAGAACGCCGTTAAAATCTTTAGTTGCCAAAACAGCATCGCGGATCGCAGCGCGGTCATTTTTGCAGACCTTATTAATTGCGCCGATAATCACCTTAGCAGATTCATAAGCATAAGCTGCATAAGCTTCTGGTTCAGCATTATATTTTGCCTTGTAGCTTTGATACCACTTCGCGCCCTCACCAGTCAATTCTTTAGGAGGCAAGCCGCCAAAAGTAGCATAAACGCCTTCGGCATCTTTGCCTCCGGCATCAATTAAAGCTTGATCTTTAATGCCGTCGGGGGCCATGAATTTGACTGCATCAGGTGTCATTCCGACATTTCTCATGTCTTTAATTATTTGTCCAGTATTGCTTTGAGTAGTGCCGCCAAAGTAAATCAGGTCTGGATTTAAAGCTTTGATCTTATTCATTAAAGCTTTGTAATCGCTGGCTTTGATATCAATTCCCTCGCGACCGAGAACTTCAATTCCCGCAGTTTTAGCAGTTGCTTCAAAAACGTCAGCAACGCCTTTGCCGTACAGTTCTTGATCGTCGAGGATGTAGACTTTTTTAACTCCTAAAGATTTCGCCCAGTTGGCGGCTACAGTACCTTGGATGTCGTCTGCGGGTACAACGCGGGTGAAATTGCGAGTGCCTGCGGGGTAATAAACGTTGGGTTCTTTGGGTTCGCCTTTTCCTGGTTTTGTCAAACCCGGATAGGTGTTTGCCGGACTCACCATCACTACATTAGCTTGGTTGAGCACCGGAATTGAAAGTTTGGCGGCACCTGAGTTGTAGTGACCGATCGCAGCAACTACCGAACCATCGGCGGCGACTTTGTTAGAGTTGGATGTTACCTGGCTGGGGTCCCATTTGCCGGCGGCGGCGGTAGCGTCATCAAGCACTTCGTATTCGATTTTGATTTTGCCGTCGCAGGCTTTGGAGTCGCTTTCGGCAAGTGCTTGTTTGATGCCGTTGACCATTGTTTGAGATTGACCCAAGGCGCTACCTGTCATGGGGAGCATGGAGACTATTTTGACAGTATTTGGGTCTCCGGGAGTGCTAACGGCGACGGGAGAGGCTGCGGGAGAGCTTCCGGGAGTGCTGCCGGGACTGCTGCCGGGGGCTGTGGCGCTGGGTGTTTGGGGACTCTGACAACTGGCGCACAGAGAGGCTATCCCGGCGGCGAGGAGCAATGTCCGCAGCCCGGAGGCACGTAGATTTTGTGTTGGGTTGGTTTTTGTGGATGTGGGACTTTTGCCCCCTGATTGCTGTGAAAAGTTCATAGCTTGGTTGGTTTGTTGCTGGCGTTTGTGCATATTTTTCAATCTAATCAGTATGCAGTCAAGAGTTAGCACAAGTTTAAAAAATTTGTGTCAACTCTCAAAGATACACTGGTGCCACAACAAGGTCGGGACTTGGGTCATAGGTGATATCAATGTCAGCGATATCCAAAGTTTAGATTTGAAAAATGGCTTATTCGCCTGGTGCTGCTTGGTATTGTGCGATCGCAGTTTGGATTTCCTCGGTCGAGACGTTTGCTTGTTCTGATTTCGAGTAAATCAGGTGCAAGACAACCTGAGTCGGTGATTCAACTTGATAAATCAAACGATAACCACCGCTTTTACCAACTTGGGCATCAGTGTTTTTAGCCCGGACTTTGTAAATGGTATATTGGGTTCCTGCAATTTGGTTTGCGATGAAGTTTCCTTGGACAATCTCATCGAGGGCGGGCTGAACATCTGTTTGAATTTGGCGATACTTTTTAGCGAGTCCTTTGAGGCGACGTTTGAAGAGTGCCGTGAACTTGAGTTGGGCTGGCATCTCAGACATTGATGCCGTCCCAGAGCTCCTCGATGGGGAAGGTTTGTCCCGATGAGGCTTGGTGGAGAGAGGCTTTCAGGTCAGCAAGGATTTGGTCGTTGGAGTCGGTGTCTGAATCAAAATCTGAGTCAAAGTCTGGGGCCGTGGTCTGTCTCCGACTAATCAAAAATTCCAGGAATGTCAAGGTTTGCTCTAAAATCGATTCAGGAGTCCGTTCGATCGCTTCTAGAAGGCGTTGTTTAATCGGCGACATAAGATGACCTCTCAATCTAGCTCCTCTCATTTTATCTCGCACGTCAACTTTTAAATCGACTCATCATAGAGCCGCGATCGCAATTTCAGCATATGTGTTGACATTGTGTGTACAACAATTTAGAATATAAGTATCGTAAAGCTACTGGATCTAATTACAACTATTTTTAATCAAATATGCACATATCACCATCTGAAGGGTCAGTCAGCCAGACCCGCGATGTGACAATCAACATTCGAGCTAAGCCGAATCAACGCGCTGTAATCGATCGCGCGGCCCAATTACAGGGAAAAAGCCGATCGGAATTCATGCTGGAATCAGCTTACCAAAAAGCTCAAGATGTGATTCTAGACCGCTGTTTTTTTGGGTTAGATGAACTCAAATTCAAGCAATTTTTGGCGCTGCTGGATGCACCGCCGACGCCAAATCAGAAGCTAAACGCATTACTAAAAACCAAATCTCCGTGGGATTAGATCGAAATTTAGACCAACTCTGCCCACCTGAAAAACTGAACTCGTTACATCAAATTGAGAGCTTTGATTCAGGTAACAGTCAGTTAGATGAATGGCTAAAGCGTCGCGCCCTGAAAAATGAATCAGAAGGGGCTTCACGGACTTACGTTGTGTGCGATCGCCAAACAGTCATTGGATACTATTGTCTTGCAACGGGAGCAATAGCACAAACTGCTGCAACGGGTAAAGTTCGGCGCAATATGCCCGATCCGATTCCTGTTATGGTGATTGGACGGCTTGCGGTCGATCGCAACTGGCAAGGCCTCGGCATTGGACGCGCTTTGCTGCGGGATGCAATTCTTCGGACTTTGCAAGCTGCTGAGATTGCAGGGATACGGGCAATTCTCGTACACGCTATCTCCGAAGATGCGAAGCAGTTTTATCAGAAGTGCGGATTTACTGTGGGGCCGATCGATCCGATGACACTCATGGTGAAAATTAGCGATGCCATTGCTTCACTTTAGCTCAGACGTTATTTCCTCCCGTTGGAGGTTGGCTCGCCCATGATTGAGTTGCAATCAGATTTAGAATATGTGATAACCGATCGCCTAAAAGTATCTCTAGATGCGATCGCACAATTTTGCCAGCACTGGAAAATTGTCGAGTTTGCCCTGTTTGGCGGGCGTGCTGCGGGATGATTTTCGCCCCGATAGCGATGTGGATGTATTAGTTACCTATGAGCCATCGCACCGCCTTACCCTGTCTCATTTATTGGGAATGCAGGAGGAGATAGAGAATTTATTTCACCGTTGTATAGATTTGGTGGAAAAAAAGCAGTTAAAAAATCCTTATTTGCGATCTAACATTTTGAAAACCTATCGAGTCATTTATGCAAGCGGGCGATCGGGATAGTGTGTCACTTACGCTAGCCGATCTAATTTCTGAGTAAGAATCGCCACAGCAGCTTCGTAATCCCTCCCCACAAGGTAAGCGAAATGATAATAGCTGGCAAGATAGAAATCGCAGCCAAACTTCTGGTAGCGATCGGCGATCGCCAGAAATCCACAACGGGCATCGCTGGGCTTTGTGAACCAATCGCGATGGTAAGAGTCCTGAAGAAACAGCGTGAGTGTTTGTCGATCGGCACTCGGAATCAATCGAATGGGATCAATACTGGCATGGTGCGATCGCGACACTGGTAGCAGCAAATTATACTCTTCAACAGTGATAAAATCTGCCAAACTATCTTCGGTACTCTCAAAGTAGGATTTCTCCGGTAATTTTATAAAATGATGCCACGCCATCCAAAATTCGTGTTTGCTGTCAAATCCTGGATCGATATCTAAACGCCATTCTTCATCTTGACATAAGTCATCGAGCACTTCTTGCGGCAAATCCGTGAGTTTCATGAATCGTTTCCCTGATTGTAAATGATTAGATTCTTAGGGTTAGAGAGTGTCGAGCGATCGCCCGCAAACAAAAGATGGGTTTTCGCTTAATTGCCCGCATTGCAATATGTCAACTAGACTGCGCCATCAAATCCGAATCCTTTTTTTCCTTCGATCGATCGACACTAAAGTCTTCGTAGTACGATCGCTCAGTATTCACATCCCACAAATCGTGCTTCTCGCCCAGAATATTTCTCACCGCCAATATCCCTGTCAGCATAGAATGGTCTTGATTGTTGTATCGGTGCATACCGTTTCGCCCGATCGTCTGCAAATTCTCAATTCCCTTCAAAAAATCTTCAAGTACCCGCAAGTGTCCGCGATACTCGCCATCATAAACCGGATAAGCTTTCGGTTGTCGTATCACAACTCCATCCTCAACATCCGCAGTTTTTGCTAAACCCAACCCAACCAACTCACGAGTTGCTAATTTCACAAGTTCCGCATCCGACATTTCCCAGATTTCATCGCCAACACTACAGAAATATTCCATTCCCAAACAAGTTTTGCTAGCGTCGGGAACCAAAGCAGCACTCCAATTCTTAAAATTTTGAATCCGTCCGACTTGAACTTCGGGAGAATGAATGTAAATCCAGTTGTCAGGAAATAAATTTGGGCGATCGACAATCAGCGATACAATCAAGAAATCTCGATATTTGAGCGATCGCGCCGCGTGCAACACCTCTTCAGGTGGCTGCGGTTTCATCCGTGCTACTAGCGCCGATATCGGCATACTCGTAATGAAATTATCCGCAGAATATTGAACTAATTCTCCGTTCTGCTGTGCAGTAATACTTTTAATTTTATTACCTTCACGTTCAAAGCTAATCACCTTAGTATCTAGATAAACTTTACCCTCTTTATTTTCCACAGCTTCCGCGAACTTTTCCCACATCATCCCCGGCCCCAAAGCCGGATAGTCAAACTCTTTAATTAACGTTTTAGTATCATTGCTACCAAACAAAGCATTAATAATCGCCGTTGTCAGCGACAATCCTTTAATCCGCTGCGCCGCCCAATCTGCTTGAATTTCAGAACAAGGAATTCCCCAAACTTTTTCTGTATAAGTTTTGAAGAATGTTTTATACAAGCGTTCGCCAAAACGATTAATCGTCCACTGTTCAAAAGTTGTTTCTTTCGGAAGTGGCCAGATTCTTACTTTCAGATAGCTCAAGATAATCAGGGCGCTCTCAATTATGCCCAAATTAAACAGAGTATTGAAGGCACTAATCGGATAGTTGAAAAAACGACCTTTATAAAAAATTCTGGACAATCGCGGCACTTTAATAAAATCATTTCCTAGTACCTCTTGCCACAATTCTTGCACCGCTGTAACTTTAGTATAAAATCGGTGGCCCCCAATGTCGAAACGATAGCCTTTGTAGGTTTCTGTGCGAGCTATTCCCCCAACTTTATCTCCTTTTTCGAGTACCACAGGGATGATGCCTTCCTTGACTAGCTCGTAGGCGGCAGTCAAACCCGCAGGCCCAGCACCGACGATCGCTACAGGATAATGTTTCACTCAGCCTACCTCCAGCTTTTTTCTATTACTCTATATTTATAACTTCTAAAATTGATAGATGCACCCGTGAATACCCTGAAGAATTATCGATCGCCTTGATGTTGAAGGACAATTTTCCTTGAATTATTTAGCGATACTGGCAAGTTAATTTTACCAGTCAAGGGCTTTTTTTGGGATAAGTGACGACCCGTGCCGATCGCAAATGCCAGTCCGCTGTAAAAATAAAAAAGCCAGTGCCACGGAATTGTTTTTAGAGCAAATACGATACCGTGTTTTTGCTGAAAAAATCGATAGAGCTGTGAATTAATTGCTACTAACGGTATTGCCAGCAACCCAGCTAGTATCAGAAAGTTAAGTGACCAGCACGTCCCCACAACTGCCAGCATCATTGCATAAGTTAAAACTACACTGATGCGGTTCGACACTTGCAAGTTTAGGTCATTATTCAATTTGCGATCGCGCCAAATCAGTTCAGTCCAAGGCAGCGCTCGGTAAAAAAAGTCAGCTTTCACCATCCCCACCGCTTCCCAGCGCTTTAAATGCTTGACTTGCAATGTTTTGCACAACCTAATTTTATAACCAGCTTGTTTCAAACGGTAGCCCAGCTCAATATCCTCGATCGAAGCTTGGCGGTAACTCTCATTAAACCCACCCATCTGCAAAAAAATTTCCCGACGAATCACTCCACAAGCGCCCCAAAAAGTCGAAGCTTCTTCGTTACCAGTTTGGTGGACGTAGTGGTGCAACAAGTTCCTGTACTGCGATAGAAAATCTGGATCTCCAGGAGCATCGTCATAGGAGCCGATTAAAGCAGTTAAGTAGGGATTATTTTTGAACTCCGATTTGGCATAACCGATAGCTTCAGGACAAACCGCGACATCAGCATCTACAAAAAATAAAATATCTCCCTTCGCAGCTTGCGCTCCTAAATTTCTCGCTCGTGCCGGGCCGCCACATTCAGGAATTCTGATTAATTTGGCGCCGAATTCCTTTGCCAGACGCCAAGAACCGTCGCTTTCGCCATCTGCTACTACAATAATCTCGATCGGTCTCGGTACAGCTTGAGCCAGTTTTGACAAACAGGTGCGGAAGTAAGATCCCCCGTTGTGGACTGGGACAATTACGGATACAGTCGGTTCTGCGGTATAATTCATTACCTATATAGTTAAATTTGCACTCGAAAGTTGTGAGGGATTTTTAATGCTGCTACTTTACGAAACTCAGGGTCTAATCAGCTCTACTTGGTTTTTTGAGCGGCAGATGTTTCTCTTCAACTAGATTTTTTAGTGACATTGCAGCCGGGATTTTTCCAAATTCCTGCTTGTATTCTACGCCACCTCTGGTTCAGACTCACCTGATGAAGACAGCACCTTTACAAAATCTTTAAATATATGATTGTTTTTGTAAACCTGAGAAAAAGCCCCACCAGTGATTGTCTGTGATAGCGTTCGGGCCTACAAGAATTAGATTCGTCGCCAGCCTCGTATAAAATAATACAAAGACTTTGTTGATGCCCTTTGGCGGTCAGGACTTGCTGGGTACAGTTTCTTTGACAGACCTCAGCGGCGATTAACTCCTGCATTGCAGTCCGCACCCCGACTGCTATGTCAATGCACCTTTGATAAATTTTGGCAAGATATTCAAAACAAACATCAGAAAAATTCTGACGCTGTGCGATCGACCTTGCTTCTTTGTTAACATACCATTAGATAGCTCGCTTTTATCCAAAAATTTTACACAAAAAAATCTTAGATTAAGTCAACCTGTACACCAATAATTTAGATATGGCATTAATTTCAGTAATTATACCGGCTTACAACGCTGAGGAATTTATTGCGCAAACACTGGAGTCTGTCTTATCTCAAACTTATCAAAACATAGAAATTTTAGTAGTAGACGATGGCTCCACAGATACAACTCCCGCAATTGTCAAATCTTTTGCTCAAAAAGATAGCAGAATCATTTTATTTCAACAGTCAAATGCCGGAGTCGCCGCCGCTCGCAACCTAGCCATTCAAAAATCAAAAGGCGAATACATTGCACCCATTGATGCCGACGATATTTGGTATCCATCCAACCTAGAAAAAAAAGTGAAATGCCTGACTGACTCAGCATCAACAGTCGGAGTTGTCTATTCCTGGTCAGTTGATATCAACGAACAAGACTTGCTCACAGGTGGATTTTATAACTCTACCATCGCAGGAGAAGTTTACACAGCATTAGTTTATAAATATTTTATGGGAAATGCCAGCTCATGTCTGATTCGGCGCGCTTGCTTTGAAAAAATCGGCGGTTACAATTGCCAATTTAAACTAGAAAATGCTCAAGGCTGCGAAGACTGGGAACTTTACCTGCGCATAGCCGAACATTATCAATTTAAAGTAGTACCAGAATATTTAGTGGGCTACCGACAAATTACCAGCAGTATGTCTTGCAACTTTGCAGCCATGGCAAAATCTCACTCTTTAATTATGGCAAATGTTCGGCAGCAACATCCCGAAATTACCCGTAGTATTTATCGCTGGTCTAGCAGCAGTTTTTACATTCATCTAGCTGTTAAAAGCAACCGCAGCGGCAATCACCGGAGTACATTATTTTGGCTGTCTCAAGCTTTAAAAGAAGATTTATTTATGGCGCTATTGCATCACAATCTGTACTTAATGTCAATAAAAACCATCTTAAAAGTTATACTTTTACCCCCAACTAAATCCGGCTTAAAATCTAAAAAAATATCAGAATCGACTAAAGAAACAACACTGGCGAAGATAGAAGCGCGGACGAAAATTCACAGAATGTTGCCGTCGCAGGTTTATGAAAGAATGCGGCTTAATAGTTTAACAAGATAGACTTACGCATTAGTAATCCAGTCTCAATTCCCTAAATCTCCCTTAAGAAAGGGGACTTTAAGATTTTTTATCCCCCATTTTTTCGGGTCGCTGGGGGGAGAGCCGAGGCAAAAAAATACGCCATAGAGGGATAAGCGAGTCTAATTGTCAAACAGTATTTTGTCTATCTCCCGCTGCGATACGATTAGGTTTGAATGAAGTTAACCGATGTTAGGGCGATCGCACTTACGCCAGAAAGATTACCTAACGACTCACCTGTCAAGGCATTTTTGATTAAACCGCCCTGAGAATCTTGAGTAATTGCCAACTGACTGAACGTCAATCCGCCCTTCAGTGCGATCGAGTCTTGATTCAGAAATATTATTGTATACGATCGCGATCGCAATTTCTCTGTAAAAAATCTAACTTCTCATCCACTTAATGACGAATCAGTTTTGAACACCATCCACGAATACGCTCTTTGGGAGTAGCCCACTTTTCATCCGTTGGCTAACCCAACCAAAAAATCCGCCTTGCTGGCAAGACGAAATCAGTAGATAGAAAATGTCACAATAAAATTCAGCAGACAGCCTTTGCGATCGCGCAATTGCTCTCCAAAAACAAGACAACTGGGAAGCCGCAACAACCGAATACTTACAGATTATTGCTACTGAACCTAATTATGCTCCCGCTTACTTTCAATTGGGAAATGCTAAATTAGTCAAAAAACAATGGCAAGAGGCGAGCTCCTGTTACCGCCAAGCCTTAAACTGCGAACAGCGTTACTCTCAAGCGTGGTACAATTTAGGCGTAGCTCTGGAAAATATAGCAGAAGTCGATCGCGCGATCGCAGCCTAGGAACAAGCCGTCACCTACAATCCCAATTATGCGATCGCTTATAATAGCTTAGGAAGCCTACTCGCCAAACAGGAACAACTCGAAGCAGTCCAAATTGCCTATCAAAAAGCTTTAGCAATTCAACCAGATTTGATTCCAGCCTTAGGAAACTTAGCCAGAATTTAATTTGGCTGCGATCGATATGCTGAGGCGGCGACAAATTATCAAAAAGTCTTGCAACTAGACGGCAATAACCTCAATGCAATGACAGCCTTGGTAAAAGTCAACCAAGTAATTTGCTAATGCGAAAACTTAAGCGAAATTGTGGGCGATCGCGAATTTCCCACTTGGCTAGCCCAACAAAAAATCACCATCCGCTGTACTACCTATCAAACCAGCCGATCGATGTTCATCGGTGCTCGCCCATTCGCCAACCGCATCTCTGGTTTTTGGCGGATATTCGATCGCGCAATGGGACTTTTTTGCACGCCGTCGCGGATTTACCTAAGTTCCAAATATCAACTATGGCAATTAGATAACGTGCTAGCAGCGGGATAATTGCATCAAAATTGCGGCTTTACGTGCCCCGCATCGGTTACACAACGCGCGACATCGACATCCACGATCTAGCTGTAGATAGCAGAGGACAACTAATTTTCATCAGCACATTGCTCAATTGCATAGCCACCTTGAGCGATTCTCACAGTTGCAAACCGCTGTGGAAACCCCCGTTTATCTCACAATACGTCCGCGAGGAGCGCTGTCACCTCAACGGTTTAGCGATGGTGGAGGGGAAACCCAAATATGTGACAGCATCGAGTCAGTCTGATGTTGTGGGTGGCTGGCGCGATCGCACAAAAAACGGCGGCATAATCATAGATATAGAATCCAACGATATCATCGTCACTGGATTGTCAATGCCGCACTCACCCCACTGGTATCAAGACCAATTGTGGGTACTAAATTCGGGATCGGGAGAGTTAGGTTATGTGGATTTAGAGACTGGGACATTTCAGGATCTCGCATTTTGTCTCGGATACGTGCGAGGACTGGCATTTTGGCAAAACTTGGCGATTGTTGGACTCTCTAAACCTTGAGGTAGCGACAAAACTTTTAGCGGCTTAGAATTAGATGATTTGTTAGTACAAAAAGATGCTGACCCTCGTTGTGGTATGATGGTAATTGATATTAATGCTGGCGCTATTGTTCGCTGGCTCCGATTTTAAGGAGTCGTTACTGAACTCTACCATCTGCAAATTATTCCAGAAGTGTAAAGGACAATGGCTTTAGGTTTTCAGACTGAAGAAATTGCTCAATGAATTACTTTGGGATTTTAAAAATTCGCCAGGTAATTAATTACCTGGCGAACTTTCGGATTAAGTTAACATTAATCTCGCGCGCAATTGCCCTAGCATCAATCTAAGCGTGAGAAGCTGTAGGAGTTTTAGCTTGTGGCTGCTGGCCGTCTGGCGCCAGCGATTCGCCTTCAATAAACGATCGCAACATCCAAGCCATTTGCTCGTGCTGTTCCATCAAACCCGTCAAAAAGTCTGCGGTTCCATCATCCTTAAACTCTTCAGCACACTGTTCGACGTGTTGGCGGAGATTGCGAATAACCAATTCGTGATCGTCAACCAAACGCGATACCATCTCAGTCGCCAAAGGCAAATCGCCGATATGTTCTTTAATCGAAGCATACTTGAGAAAACCCTCAGCAGTACCAATTGGGTAGCCGCCTAAAGCCCGAACCCGTTCGGCCAAAGCATCAATATTCTCAGTCAAGGCTTGGTAGTGTTCTTCCCACAACTGGTGGAGCGATCGAAACTGCGGGCCTACTACATCCCAGTGATACTTTTTGGTTTTGATTAACAGCAGATAAGCATTTGACAGGTCGTGATTCAACAGTTCGATAACGCCTGCACGTTGCTCCTCGGATAGACCTATGTTTAACTTACGCATTGAAACTGTTCCCTCAGCTCTCAGATTACATTTATTAGAACAAATTCCCCCAGCCACCTACATCAACCCAGAGGACGATCGCACTTTAGTCAAATATCTCCGTTTCAGGTTAAAGTAATCACAATATAGATGCCCTTAGATAGATGCAATGAAACTTTTTGTTCCGGGCCGCCTTTGTTTGTTTGGCGAGCACAGCGATTGGGCCGCCAGTTATCGCCCGCACAATGCCGCTATAGAAAAAGGCTGCACTTTGATAGCCACTACAAATCAAGGAATTTATGCCGAAGTCAAAAAACATCCGACACACTTGATTTTGCGGGCAGCTTTAAATGACGGTACAAAAATTGAAGCTGCACTCCCCATGGCAAAAAATGCTCTGCTTGCTGAGGCCCAAACAGGAACTTTTTTCAGTTATGCAGCCGGTGTTGCCGCTCAATTTATCTCCCGCGGCGGTGGGGGAGGACTAGAAATTGACAATTATTTAACAGATTTGCCAATTCAGAAAGGCTTGTCTTCAAGTGCCGCAATTTCCGTGTTAGTAGCCCGCGCTTTTAACCGCCTATACGATTTAAAAATGAACGTCCGTGCCGAAATGGAAATGGCTTATCTAGGCGAGACAGCCACACCTTCCCGTTGCGGCCGCATGGATCAGGGTTGCGCCTATGGAAATCGCCCTATTATGATGATTTTTGACGGCGATAAAATGGATGTTGTTGAGCTAAAAGTTGCCCAAGATTTGTTTTTTGTCATCGTTGATTTGGGCGCCAGCAAAAACACTCAAAAAATTCTGGCAAGCCTAAATCAGGCTTACCCGTTTGCTGTGAATGACATTCAAGCAAACGTGCAGAAATATCTCGGTGCGATTAGTTCTCAAATTACCCAAGATGCCGCCGCAGCTTTACAGCAGGGAGATGCGGCTAAAGTCGGCGAGTTGATGAAAGTTGCCCAGAGGGAATTTGACAAGCATTTAATCCCCGCTTGTCCAGAGGAATTAACTGCTCCTGTCTTGCACAAACTCCTGACTTATCAACCGATTGGGCCTTATATTTTGGGCGGTAAGGGAGTAGGTTCTCAGGGAGACGGCACGGCGCAGTTTATCGTGAAAGACGCAGAAAGCCAACAGCAGGTTATCGATATTATCAACAGCGATTTTCCTCAGATGGAATGTCAGAAACTGACTATTAGTTCTCAGACAAATTTGCCGCCGGAAACAGAATTTAATGCAGCCACCCCAGAAATATACAGGCTTCCCGCCTGTTCCACGCAGATAGAAGAAAGAAAAGATGCAGAAAAAACTTCTCGACTGCAAGTCAGAAAAGCCGTGATTCCGGCGGCTGGTTTCGGCACTCGGATGTTCCCGGCAACTTTGGCAGTAAAGAAGGAATTTTTGCCAATTATCGATCGAGACGGCCGCGCTAAACCAATAATTTTGGCAATTGTGGAAGAAGCTTTGAGTGCGGGAATCGAGGAAGTTGGTATAGTTGTGCAAAATGGATCTCGCACTTTTTTTGAAGATTTCTTTAAAACTGGGCCGTCTCCCCAACTTTTCCAAAAACTGTCTCAGCAAAATCAGGAATATAGCCAATATTTACAAGAGTTGGGGCAGCGCGTTACAATTCTGACTCAGGATGTTCAGGAAGGATTCGGCCACGCGGTATTCTGTGCTAGAGAATGGACGAATTGCGAGCCATTTCTCCTGCTTTTGGGCGATCACATTTACTCGTCGCAAACTGAAATTTCTTGCGCGCGCCAGCTATTGGATGTTTACTCGCAAGTGCAGCAAAGCGTGATTAGTTTGAGGGTAACACCATCTGATGTAATTCATCACTACGGCTGTGCGGCGGGTGTTTGGCAGCAACAAGATGCTATTTTGTCTGTGACGCAAGTTTACGAAAAGCCGGATGTCGAGTATGCGCGGCAGCATTTAAGCGTAGAAGGCATGGCGGAGGATTTATTTTTAACTATGTTTGGGATGTATGTCCTGGATTCTAAAATTTTTGATTATTTGGCAGAACATATTAATGCTAATTTTCGAGAAAAAGGCGAATTTCAGTTAACTTCGTGTTTGGATAAGTTGCGGGAGTTCGAGGGATTGGCTGGTTATGTTGTGCAAGGGCGGTGTTTTGACACGGGATTGCCGGATGTTTACCGGCAGACTCTGATTGATTTTCCCATATCTCGCGGGGCGATCGGCTAATCTACCCGCGCCGTTTCCCCTATGTTTGATCGTTCGGATTTCAGTCCTCATCAAACGAATAACTGCAACTCCCCATTCCCCGTCCCCTAGACAAATCCACAAACCAGCATATATATGTATAGTCGATCGACCTTGACGCTACCACTTGACGCCAACTCCAAACCTTTATCTCATCAGTCATTCCCCTCTAAAATTTAAAATCTCAAATCTCAAATCGTCATATCTGTCGCTGCCTCATCAGCTATATCCATTGTTTTTGCGTTGTTAGCCGCCCCAAAATCCGATAGTTTGTAAAGAAATATTACATAATGACGCTAAAGCAGCATAGAGGCTTGACAGCAAAGAATTAAGTGGCTAATCTAGTATACATACCCGGGTAAGTCAATTCACTGATATGCAAGAAAAGCAAAAAGTTACACTGTATCTTCCACCTGAACTGCATCGCCAGCTCAAAATTAAAGCCGCAGTAGAAACAGAACCGATGTCATCAATTGCAGAAAGGGCAATTGTCTTCTACCTAGGAAACCCCGAACTGGTTGACGAAGTAGAAGCTTCCTACGGACAAACCCACCGGGTGTACACTTGTCCAGAATGCACGGGTTCTGTAGTAATGCGAGATGGAGAACTGGCATCGGTAACAAGTCAGCCGAGCGTATTGGCTGAGCAGGAGCTTCCAGTCAAGCAAGTGTCGGGCGTCAGTGCCAGCACTGCCCAACCGGGAGAGGAAGAATTGGTTCCCTGCTAAGAATGCTTTGCTTCCCAAAACATCTCTAACTGAAATTTCCTGAAATTTTCAGTAACAGGGCTAAAGGCAGCATTGAGAATCAGCAAAGATAGCACCGTCTCTAGTGGGTCGAGGAATATGCAAGAAGAGATCAGTATCCTAATCCAAGCTCAATATCCTCTGATCTACCTCGTGACATCCGAGGAAGAGCGGTGTGAGCAAGCAATTTCGACAATAGCTCAAGCCAAACCACAGCGACGAGTATTTATCTGGACTGTAACTCACGGCATTGTGGAATACGGTCAACCCCGCACCACCACCCAGCACAACACCGTCTCGCCAGAGGCAGCCATTGAGTGGGTGATCAGGCAGCGAGAACCCAACAGCAACGCCAGCATCTACATTTTCAAAGATTTACATCCTTTTATCGATTCTCCTCCGGTAACGCGGTGGTTGCGAGATGCGATCGCCAACTTCAAAGGAACGCAAAAGACAATTATACTGATGTCTCCTTTGCAGCAAATCCCGATCGAGCTAGAAAAGGAAGTAGTGGTATTAGACTTCGCGCTCCCAGACATGAAGGAACTAAACCAGGTATTGTCTGGCCAGTTGGAGCAAACCAAATCGCGACGCATTACCACAGAAGGGCGAGAAAAACTTTTAAAAGCAGCCTTGGGATTAACTAAGGACGAAGCTGAAAAAGTTTATCGCAAAGCCCAAGTTTGCACGGGGCGCTTAACAGAAGAAGAAGTAGACATCGTTCTGTCGGAGAAAAAGCAATTAATTCGGCGCAACGGCATTCTAGAGTTCATTGAAGAAGACGAAACCCTAGATGCAGTTGGCGGTTTAGAAGAGCTGAAGCGGTGGCTCAGACAGCGTTCCAACGCCTTTACAGAACGGGCGAGAGAATACGGTCTGCCCCAACCCAAAGGAATGTTAATTCTCGGTGTACCGGGCTGCGGAAAATCGCTGATTGCCAAGACCACTTCGCGCCTCTGGGGACTGCCCCTGCTGAGGTTAGATATGGGAAGAGTCTACGATGGCTCGATGGTAGGTCGATCGGAAGCCAACCTCCGCAACGCCCTCAAAACCGCAGAATCCATCTCCCCAGCCATCCTCTTCATCGACGAACTAGACAAAGCCTTTGCCGGAGGCACTGGTTCGGCCGACTCAGACGGAGGCACCTCCAGCCGGATTTTCGGTTCATTCCTCACTTGGATGCAAGAAAAGACTTCCCCAGTCTTCGTAATGGCAACAGCCAACCGCATCGAGCGTTTACCCGGGGAATTCTTGAGGAAAGGTCGATTCGACGAGCTGTTCTTTGTTGACCTACCAACGAAAGAAGAACGCCAAGATATATTCAAAATTCACCTGTCAAAACGGCGTCGGGAAATTTCTCGCTTCGATTTAGAGCAACTTTCCAATGTTTCCGACGGCTTTTCAGGAGCAGAAATTGAGCAAGGGCTAGTAGCAGCCATGTACGAGGCCTTCGCTCAAGATAGAGAGTTTACGCAGTTAGATATCATCGCGGCCATTAAATCTACATTGCCACTGTCTAAAACAATGACCGAACAGGTCAGCGCCCTCCGAGATTGGGCGAGACAGCGCGCACGGCCCGCTGCGTCTTCCGTCGCTGAATACCAGCGAATGGAATTCTAAAAGCTTTCTCCTGGTCCAAACAGGAGCAAAGGCTAGCAACAGCTAGCAGTTCGATTGAAGAGCCGCCCAGCGGCACCGTTAAATCCAGACCGTTGTTGTTTCTCTCTCAGTTTTATTAGGAGGAAATCCAATGTCTCACTTTAGCACTCTGCGTACAAAAATCACCGATGCCGAAATCTTGAAAGCTTCCCTACGTGACTTGGGCATTTCAGTCAAGTCAGAAGCTGATGTTCGCGGTTATAACGGTCAGCGCGTTCGCTCCGACATCGTGGCGATTCTGGAAGGCGAATACGACCTGGGTTGGTCTCGCAATAGCGACGGCTCCTTTGACTTGATTGCCGACCTGTGGGGCGTCGCCAAAAAGCACAATCAAACTGAGTTAATTAACTCCATCAACCAGAAGTACGCAGTTAACAAAACCTTGGCAGCAGTCAAGCAGCGCGGTTTGCAAAACGCCAACGTCAAGTTGGTAGTCCAAAACTAATCGCTGTGCGCGTTTCCAAGCTCGCGGGTTAACCAAATACTGGTTAACCCGTTTTTAGCCCGCTAGGATCGAGAGTGGGTTTTTTTAACCACACACTTTTTTAGCAACCCCAAGCAGCAGCTTTCAAATTGAGAGCTGCTGCTTTAGTGCTTGATTAGTTAATGCTTTTGGCAAGTGTCGATCGTTTGTTGATAGATTTCGATCGTGCGATCGACTTTGCGATCCCAGTCAAACTGCTGCCGCACCCGCTCCCGTCCAGCATTACCCATACTTTGCCGCAGCTCCGCGGACTCACCTAGCTTCAGCATAGCATCACTCATTCCCTTGATAAAGCCTTCTGGAGAAGTTGGTTCTACCAAAATACCGCAAGTGGAATCGACATAATCGGCTGGGCCGCCCCAGTTCGTTGCTATAATTGGCAAGCCGACTGCCATTGCCTCCATCACCACGGCCCCGCCGCATTCCCGCAAGCTGGGGTAGACCATGGCATCGGCTTGCTGCATTTTGAGAGCGCACTCCTCCTGCGACAACCAGCCACTGAATACAACGCTACTTTCGATACCTAAACGAGCTGTTTTAGCTTCGAGTTCTCCTCGCATCTCCCCATCCCCGATAATTTCCAAAACCGCATCAGTTTGAGTGGGGACAGCGGCGAAAGCTTCCAGCAGCAAGTCTACACCTTTCCAGTCTGCCAGCCGTCCCAGGAAAACAAAATGAATTTGTTTATTTGGCTCCTTTGATGCGGTAGAGTCCGATCGCCACACCGAGAAATCGACACCGTTTTCCACAAGTTCAATGATTTTACCCTGCACTCCAGTCGGAAGTGCTTTCTTTGTGCGATCGTTTGCCACCAAGAGGGTCTCGGCTTTAATTTTACCGGGAAAAACACGGTTGAAGAAATCGACAAACTGATAACCGAACTCGATTAAAATATCAATCGTCGGATTTTGGCGCGATCGAAATGCCAAAGGAAATTTAACCGCCGTGTTCATCGGCCCGATAACTACGGGCGCCCCCAATCCGAACATCAGCGAGGGGAATTTTGGCGAGACCGGTGTTGGCTCGTGTACAATGTCAATCTGGTGTTCGCTCACCAGTCGCTGAACAAGGCGGCGCTGCATTTTTTGGGTGTAGATGTGGCTGAGCAGACCGATAGTAGGTGCGCCGATCCTTGGAGGCAAAAATTCCTCTATCTTCCTAAGCAGTCGGTGTATCCAAGTGTCGGGTACGAAGTGCATTCGATCGCAATCTTCGGGAAATAAAGCTTCTAGTTCAGCCTGCGTGCGTGCGTGAACTACCAACCATGTTTCAATTTGTCGCGATCGAAGTATTCGGAAGTAGTTCAGCGGCAGTAAGGATTCGCCGCCGAATTTAGCTGAGGCATTTTGAGCGACAATGACAATTCGCATAACTTGTTTTGCTCCCAACTGAATTAGTAGACTACTTTGACTGAGAAGCTGCTTTTTCGCCAATCATTTTTTGATAAATTTCAACTATTTTTTCTGCCTTGCGATCCCATTCAAATTCTTTTGCCTTTTCCATCGAATTGGCAGACATCCATTCCCGCAACTTATCGTCTTCGACCAAAATTTTTATTTTGTTGCTTAATTCTTGGGTGAGATATTCTCTTGACTTTGGCTCGATCCTAAAACCTGTTTCTTCAGTTACATACTCCCCGATACCGCCGTTGTTGGGAACAATGCAAGGCAGACCGCAAGCCATCGCTTCCATCACCACTGCGCCACCAAACTCCCTGATCGAAGGAAAGCAAAAAATATCTGCCTGCCTGTAATATTCAACTGTTTCTTCTTGACCTACCCAACCAGCAAACTTGACTTTTTCTCCTAAGTTAAGTTCCTGTACTTGAGTTTCTAAAGAGTTTCTTTCTTGCCCGTCACCTACTATTGTCAAGCAAACTTTTTCTTTAACATCAGGCTCTAATCTATTAACTGCTTCTATGAGAATATCAGCACATTTGTAAGGAACTAGCCGAGCTACAAACAGTAAATTTATCTTACTGCCCTTTCTGATTTTTTTTGTTTCTGTTAAAAAACTGCTGGCAATACCGTTTTCGTAAAACAGTTCAATTCGACTGTCGGGAATAGCAAACATCTCTTTGATCAGGTTCAAAGTATATCTCGAACCTGCTAATATTTTATCAGCTTTTTTATAAGTTTCCACATAGCCCGGTATTAATTTTCTACCCACAGCTCTGAAAAAGTTTAAGTAAGCATATTCCTGTTTCGCTATTTCTTCAAACCCCGGGGGAAAAGGAACGCCTCCATTGAGAGGCCCGATCATTACTGGAGTGTGGGCACAAGCCTTAATCACTTTGAAAGGGTATCGCGGCTGCATGGGAGTTAAGGCATGAACTAAATCGTAATCTCCTCTCTGAATTCGATCTTTAAAGGTTTCATAAACTCTATGATTGAATTCTGCATAAACTGGATAGCCTAAAACATTAGCTAAAGGCCAGTTATTTTTGCCTTTCATTGTCAGGCGGTCAACCACTATGGGAAAGTATTTTTTTGTCAGCTCGCTTTCGGCTATATAATTAATGTTAGAGTGTTCTTTTAACTTTGACAGAGGAGTTTTATTTCTTTCGTGGGTAACAAGAGTTACATCTGCCAGTTTGCTAAGTGCTTGGTAAAATTTGTAACCTACCAAAGGTACAGATGCCGCCTCGGGGTTGCACTGCTCTACAATTAATAAAACTTTTAATTTTTGGTTGTTCATTTGTTTTGATGCTTTTGTTTGTAATTTTCTTGGTTGTAACAGGGGAGTACGCGGTGCTGAATTCACAACCACAGTGCATTTAGGAGAGTTTTTATTTTTCGCTCGATATTTTTTAGCATCTAAGTTTGGGGATTTTATGGGTAACTCTAACCAATTTTTTCCAGCAAAGCTTTGTATCCAAAGGTAGAAATCGGAGTCAGTGTTAACAACTTGCCGGACTCAGCAGCAGCTTTGGGATCGAAGCGCTGCGGACACCTTCGATCGAAGTTTGCGGAAAAGTACGGCGATTGATGATGCGATCGCCAAACTCTCGATCGCGATCGGGGGAAATTTCTGCCTTCGATTCATCGCTGACTAGATAGATTATGGTGTCACAGCCATTGTTTGAAGAACATTGGAAATCGACTGAGTATAGCATTCTCAAGGCACTCTTTGGTTAGCTTTAGTTGTGAAGTCACCACATTTGATGCGGACTCCAACAGTCGCAGACAATTCACTAGCAGAGTCAGCATCTAGAAGGATTCGCCGCAGCCGATCGAACCCAACTTCGGCGAGCAGGGCCGATGGTGCAGCCCGCCACAAAAATTATGCGGTAAGCGCTTTTACCGCCGATCGAACTGGGAACTGAAATACTTGGAAATCATAGGGGGAATCTCCGATCGCAAATAGTTTTTGCCACTACTTATTAGTTGTGTTTGTTGACATCTAGCCCGATTGTTCAGAGGTAGGAGCGATCGAGCGCTTATCGTAAAACCCGGTCTTCGGGAGTGATTGTAGCTGCACTTTTGTATTCGATCAAGTTGCTGCGCTGTCCTAGCAACCGGCGTTTGTGAAACAGCATCTGACCCTGCAATTGAGGAAATCTCCCCAACACGCAAGATAATGCGTAGAGAGCTGCATCCTTTGATTTTAAGTTTTGCTGCATCCGGCGATAGATGCGGTAGCCAAGTATCGGGTAGCCTCCAAGCAACAACAGGCTCCACCCCTGTGTCAACCAGGCTGTCCCGATTGCTAGCACGGGCAAAACGAATCCCCAGAACCAGATGCTGGTGGTGTCTTTGACCCAGTGGCGCTCGGGAGTGTTCCCGTGCAGCCAGGAACCTTCGGCGTAGGCGTGACCTGCTCTTTGAGAACGCTTCCACCACTGGTCAAAACGCGTCATTTGGGCGTCGTGCAGGGTCATTTCTGCATCTAAGCGATCGATTTTCCAGCCGTTTTGACGCAGCCTGACGCACAATTCCGGTTCTTCGCCGGCAATTAGTGCGGGGTTGAAACCGCCTGCTTGGTGAAATGCTGCGACGCGCATCATGGAGTCGCCGCCGCAGGCTTTTGCCTCCCCGATGGGGGTGTCCCACTCCATGTCGCACAGTCGGTTGTATGCTGTGGCGTTGGGAAATCTTTCGCGCCGGCGCCCGCACACTATAGCTACGTCTGGTTTGGCTGTAAGTTGTTGCGCGGCTACTTGGAGCCAGCCGTCAACGATTTCACAGTCACCGTCTACAAATTGGACAAATTCAATGTCTGGAACTAATTGCAGCAAGCGGGCAAAGCCTTCGTTTCGGGCGCGTGCTGCGGTAAAAGGTGTAGATAGGTCGAGTTCTACTGTATCGGCTCCGATCGACCGTGCTAACTCTAAGCTACCGTCTGTTGAGCCGGAATCGACATAAACAACCAAAGCTATTTTTCCGATCGCCGATCGCAAGCACGCTCCGAGGCGAGATCCTTCGTTGCGTCCGATCGCCACCAATCCAACTTTATGCAATTGAGACATAATCAATGCTATCTAGTAATTTAAGTATTTTTGTCTTGTATTTTTTTGCTTCCAACGATCTTCGCCGGAATGCCAACGGCAGTTTGACCCGCCGGCACGTCACACAGCACAACAGCGTTGGCGCCAATGTTTGCACCGTCTCCCAAACTGATGCCCCCGAGAAGTTTAGCACCTGCGCCGACGTTGACTCGCGTTCCCAATTTTGGGGCTTCTAAGGGGCGATCCAAGTAGCGATTTCCTAAAGTTACACCTTGGCGGATGATACAGTCGTCGCCAATGACACAGTAACCGTGAATCACGATACAGCCTTCGTGTTCAATGACGACCCGGCGGCCGAGTGTAACGGTGAAAGGCAAGTCTATCCCGTAAGTATTGCGGACTTTTCGGTAGAGCGATCGATACAAAATGCTCAACGGAGCCCGAAACAGTTTTGGTTCTACCTGCATTCTCCAGACGCCGAACCTTTGAACGGCTACGGCCCGAAATCCCGGTTTTGTCCAGTCGCGTCCGTGAGCGATCCAGTCTTCTTTGATTTGTTGCCAAAGTCCCAATTCTGGGATTTCTCTTTGAGTTGCAGTGTCTGTGAGTTCCGGCTGCGCTACCATAATTTATTCCGGCGATCGGTTATTTGTTTGTTTGGAACAGAGTGATTTTACTATTTTGCACTGATCTCTAAATATTCTAATGCCATGCGCAGAGAATTTAGGTCGATGCGGGTGGGAGTGGCTGCAAACTTTCTAGCTTGTTGTTTAAAGTCTAGTTCTGCGATTACGTCTTGTGTAATTTGACCGCTAACGGCACACCAAGTTCCGCCCACAGCTCCGACAATATTGCGGTACATATCGACTACATAACCGGGATGAAACAATTCTATTAGCTTAACTCGGTAACGGTTTAATACCAAATGAGAGATAGCTGCCCCGTGCACTCCGACTATGATTTTAGCATTTGTTGCTACCGACCACTGTTCGCTAATCGGGATATCTTCAAAGTAATATTTCCGAAATCCGTATGCTTGCAAAAATTGTTCTACTTCGCTTTCATTTATTAAACTTCTGGCTCCTTTGCGAGCAATAAATATTCTTTCTGGAGTTTCGCGGCTCCACCCTTCAAAATCCAATTCGCCGAATAAATTGGTGTACCACCCGTCATAAGAGTACATATAGTTTTGGCTTGCTAATATCAGCTTACCGTCAATATCTTTGTCGGTACACAGCACGGATGCTCCCAGCAGGTTGTAGATATTTTTGGCCATGTTGGTAGCATTCGATCGCACAACCACTGTGATTTTGTCGCAAATTTTTTTAGCAGCTAAAAGTTGGGGTACTACGCCAGTCATCATGTGGGCTATGTTGCCATCTGTTTCGTAGCGGGAGTCTAAAATGTACGAGCCGTCAACTAACATCGGGGGGGTTAATTTTCGGTAGATTTTTTGGTAAATATTGCCGCTATTTTTTTCTATTGACCGGGTTGAGCCTTGGCGAACTATGATTTCTACGGACGGTCTTTCTAATAAATATTCCGGCAAGTTAATTTCCATGATATCGGGCTTCCACGCACTCGCCAATCGCGTGGGGTAGGTAAACATTTTCGATGCTGCTATTGGTATGGAGCGGCCAGATAGTAGAGTGCTGGTTTCGGGTTCGCTGTTCATTGCAATCACCTGCCAATATTGGTGTATTCTGCGCTTCTGCAGCCAATTATTTTGAGAAGCGCAAATTTTTATTATCTACTGGGCTTTGTGCGCGCTATCAATGAAAAATTGAGAACGTAAACTTTAAAAATATCGTGGAAAAAGCGGGCGCAAATTCTCAGAACATCAATTTTTAAATTTTCTATCCTCAATTTCCCCGTGTTGGGCAGTTAGCCTCCTTTAAAAAAGACGCTGTTGGACATGAAATCGCTGAGCATCTTCGGCGGATCTGTATCCGGCTTGCGCTGAACTACCCGCCGCATTCTCCAAAAAACAAAGCCGGAAGCCCAGAATAAATCGGCTAATGCTGTGTACAACCAACCGTAGTTTTTGACAAAGTACCGGCGCCGGGAATCGTACCAGTATTGGGGAAGTCGCTTAGTCCGAGGTTGAAAGTTATTGACGCCGGAACTTTGCCCCACGAGGTGGACGACTCGGCTTTCTGGTACGTACCAGCAACTCCAACCTGCTCTGTTAGCTTGCAGGCAAAAGTCCATTTCTTCGTAATACATGAAATATACTTCGTCTAGCAGGCCAACTGCCTCAAATACTTCACGGCGGACGATCGCGGAAGCTCCTGCTACCCAGTCTGTTTGGCAGGTTTCTTGGGGGACGGGAGGAGCTACTGCCCACCTTGCTAGCAGTTTTGATACGATCCCGAGCCGCCAGCCGAAATCGAACTCGCTGGCTAGGGTATGAAACCGAAACGCTGACTGCTGGGGAGTACCGTCAGGATCTTCCAAGCGGCTGCCGGCAATGCCAGCGTCGGGATGAGCGTCCATGAAGTCCACCAGTGCTTTGAGAGCTCCGGGGCGAACTACGGTGTCTGGGTTGAGCAGCAGGACGTAAGGGGGGGGATTGGTGGATTGCAGGGCGGGACGGATCAGGGCGTTGTTGCCGAAGGCAAATCCGCCGTTCCGGTCTAAGGGGACGAAGGATGCCCATTCGCTCCAGCCTTCTGAGTCTATGGCTGCTGGTATTTCTGCGGTAGAGTTGTCGCCTGATGCGTTGTCGCCAACTACAACCCGCGTACCGGGGACGGATTGCACTTCGCTAACTAGAGAGCGCAAGCAGTCAATTGTCAAACTAGCGGTTCGGTAGTTAACAATGACAACCAGCAGTGGATACGGGTGATTGGACTCGCTGGCATTAGACATAAGTGCAGTTGTTGGTTTAACAACTTTTTAGCTCAAGTTGTAGCGATTTGGCAAGATCGTGCGATCGCCCGGAGTGGTGGTATCGGCTACTGTTTCGATCGCTCCAACATACTTAACAAAAGCTGCCACCGCTGCTTGTGCATTTCTTGGTGACTTAGGCTGCGATCCTTTTTCAGAGCTGCCATGCCCATATTTTGCTGTAAATTCAAGTTTTCTCCCGACTGTTTGAGCAAGTTGGCCAGCGCAGCGGGGTTGTCGCAATTGGCGATCGAGCCTGTGACGCCGTTTTCGATGCAGTCGCGGAGGATGTTGGTGGGAGCATCTGATTTTTGTAAAAAGCATTTTTTTCTTATAGTGCTGTCGAGAGATCGGGTATCGTATAATAAGCGATCTCTCGACAGCACTATTAAATGCAAAACTGGGATGCTCCCATGTTGGTTCTGCTCTGGGAATAGATAATTTAAATCCACAACAGGTTATTAAGTCAATCTTTAAGTCTATCTAATAGACTTGAATTGCATAAGTCTTTGATTGATACATAAACCGCAGATGTCAGA